>NZ_CP194038.2:947500-1102500 GCF_050870855.2 Agarivorans sp. QJM3NY_30
CCAGTTTACAGCTAAAATGAGGAAGGATATTTTGAACCAGATCGTCAGATTTTTTCGAAAGTGCTTAGTGCGTTATGATCGTTGGTTAGCTGAAACTGGTTTAGATAAGCCTTGCCGAAGCTGTATTCCACGGGAACATCTCAAGTCAGAGGACGATTAACTATGGCTTGGTTTGATACGCACTGTCATCTTGACTTTCCTCCCTTTGATGCGGATCTTGCCAGTCACTTAATGAAGTTTAAGCAGCAGAATATTGCTCAGTGTCTGGTGCCAGCTGTGGGGCCGGATAATTGGCTACGGGTGTTACATCTATCTTCCCATCCAATGTTGCATGTTGCGCTGGGCTATCATCCCTGCTTTTTCGATCCACAAGCTTTACAAGGTCAGCCTGAATTACTCTTAGCCGATTTATTACAGCTTGAACAGTTAGTCGAAACTCATCGTCAGCAAATCATTGCTTGGGGCGAATGTGGCTTAGATGGTCGCTTCCCAGAAACTCTTGCTCACCAAGAGTTTGCTTTGGTGCGGCAAATTGCCGCTGCACAACATCAGCAATTGCCGTTACTCATTCATTCGGTACGTTTACATGATCGGGTTGCGCAATTATTGAAGCTGGAACAGTTTAATCAAGGTGGGATTATTCATGGCTTTAGTGGTAGCTATACTCAAGCCAGTCGTTTTGTTGATTTAGGTTTTAAGCTCGGTATTGGCGGAGGAATTACTTGGCCTCGCTCTGAAAAAACGCGCAAGGCACTGCGACGCCTACCATTACAGGCTTTGGTATTGGAAACCGACGCGCCAGATATGCCTTTGTACCAGATGCAGGAGGCGTATAATAGTCCACTCAATTTACCAACGATTTTTAACTGTTTGTTAGAGTTACGCAATGAGTCTGCGGAACAGCTTCAACAGGCCTTATGGGAAAATAGCCATCAGGTCCTAAATTTGTCGATATAAGCGGTCTTGACTACCGCCATTGTACTGTTGCAATTTGTAGGAACGGCGTCACTTCCATAGACCTTGGTTTCGAGTTTATCGCCATCAGCGCTTAAATTTGTCGATATGTTCAGAGTTTACCGCCGCCACTGCGGCGCTGACGAGTTCACTTGCAGTCATTTGTTGCTCGCAACAGCCCAAACGCATCGCGGGGGTAAGACCCTCTTTATCTGGGAGTAGATAGTTAAATAAAGCTCGGTTTATTTCAAATAAGGCATCAACGGAACTAAAACTTTTCAGTTGTTTAGGCATATTTAACTGCAGGTGTTGGAAAAAGTTTTGGCAAGCTAAGGGTTGGGCTAAGGCGACCTTTGTCGGATTTTGTTGAGCACTGGTGATTGAGCAAAAAGCTCCGAAATCGGCGGGATACCAGCGATCGTTCCACCAACCAACCTTGTTACCCGCCGATCCCATATCAGTTTCACTGCGGGGGTGGCGATAGACGTAATAAATATCGGCTCGTTGCTGTTTTATCTCTTCAACACACGACATAAGGGCTGCGCCACGGATACTACTTTCGTGCTCGATGTAGTGATGGAAATTTTGGTTTTGGCTGGTAAAGGCGCTTAGTAATTGAAAGTGAGCGTAAGCCGTAAGTGCTGGCTGCAATAGCTGGCTGCCACGCAAGGCAGCGGTGCTACCGTAATGTAGATCTTCAAAGTGATAGCGATTCAGGGTGAGTTGGTAACGTCGTTTTAGCGCCTCAACGATCGGGCTATCCGATAATGGGGGTAACAGAGTAGAGGTTTTTTGTTGATAGTGAGCGCTATCGTTTAACTGCAGTTGGCTTTGGTTATGGGTGTGCAGTAACACATAACCGGAAGTGACTTCAGTTGAGCATAGTGTCCAGATACGTTTCTGTTCAGAAAACTCATGGATCTGGCTTTCGGTATGTAGTGCGCAGAAGCTTCTATGCAGCACCCTTTGCTCCTGTTGCCGACTATAAAAGCGTAAACATTGATATAGGCGTTGCAATAGCTGGTAATAGATCTTCGGAGCAATCTCTAGCTGTTGCATTATTTGTTGTGGGTTGTGGCCTCGATTTAGCAGGCTGAATAACCTTGATAAAGGCTCAAGCCCCTTGATGTTCACTTGGGTAAACACGTTTTGGCACTTGCGGCATTGATAACGCTGGCTATTGGCTCCCGTCTTACCGTAGCGTTTCACCCCAACAGTCGTACCGAGGAAAAAACCGGGTTCGCAGTGGCTGCAGCCACAGGGGGATTTCGTTAGCTGCTGTTTGGCTTTTTCCTCAACAATTAAATTGACACTGTGGCTGTCGACCAATGGCGGATAACTGCCACAGGCTTTGCAGTGCAAGGCTGGATAACCCAAATGTTGACTTTCAGCTAGATAGTCAGAACTTTCGGTCAGGCCAAAATTTGGGCAGCGGCAGTTTTTGCAGCAGTTAAACTGGTGTCTAAAACTATGTGCGGAGGCATTTTGCAGCTTTGCTGCCGCCTGAGCCTCATTCACAATACACTCTCATTATCAACATATTCAGTTACAACTCTCACATTTTGTTCTCATTGACCACAATAGCGTGACTTGAGTCACGAATTGCCGTTGATTTAGGTCCTACACTCATCAGCCTGTAGTCGCTAGTCATTTAATCGTCGAATTTCGACTCTGCTTAGTGAATCACTAAGGCTTCTTTAAATAGAACGTCTCTAGCTCGCTTGAGTGGTTTGCGAGCAAGAATGATTGCCATTGGCAGAATTCAGCAGGCGATTTGCTGGTGCGCGTTTATTTACTTATTAAAAATTTAATCTCAGTTATATTTTGTTGGATTTTTAATCTGATTGTCATGGTTATGCCATCTTAGGCAAGTCAGGTTTTATTATCAACACATTTGGTTATTTAATCGGCTGTTAGGCCGTATATGTCTATAGGGTTTGATCTGTCCCTCATTTAAGGCCTAGGGCCACGGTATCATTGCCGCCGTTATTATATCGGCTCGCAAACGGCCTTGCTGGGGACTCGATGTAACTGCAAACGTTATGATGCTTCGTTGATATTTGTTTCGCTTGAGAAAAATGAAACGGTGCTGATTGTATTAAAAGACAACTTAATCGAGAGACACGAATGAATAGTACGGTAATGAGCTTGGTTGGCGTATTCGCGCTACTAGGAATAGCATTGTTGCTTTCCGATAATAGATCCCGAATTAATAAACGCACGGTATTCGGCGCGTTTGTGATTCAAGCTGGATTTGGCGCTTTTGTGCTTTATCTTCCCTTTGGGCAGGAGGTTCTTGCCACTGTCTCTAACGGCGTTCAATCGGTGATTAATAGTGCCCAGGCGGGAATTGATTTCCTATTCGGTGGTTTAGCCACTGACGCCATGTTTGCCAATGGTGTCGGTTTTGTATTTGCTTTTCGGGTACTGCCAATCATCGTATTTTTCTCGTCTTTAATCGCAGTTTTATACCATCTCGGTATTATGCAAAAAGTGATTTTTTTGATTGGTGGCGGCTTGCAAAAAATACTTGGAACGAGCCGGCCGGAGTCGATGTCGGCTACCGCGAATATTTTTGTGGGTCAAACCGAAGCGCCGATTGTAGTGAAGCCCTTCATTCCCAAAATGAGTGAATCGGAGTTATTTGCCATCATGGTGGGTGGGCTTGCTTCGGTCGCAGGTTCTGTTTTAGCGGGTTATGCTGGACTCGGTGTCGAGCTTAAATATTTGATAGCGGCATCATTTATGGCGGCTCCCGGCGGCTTGTTGATGGCGAAGATGATCAAGCCAGAAACCAAGCCATCAGAGCAAGATATGGATGCCGCTCTTAATGAAGTTGAGCGCCCGGCAAATGTAATTGATGCGGCCGCCGTTGGTGCTTCAAATGGTATGCAACTCGCATTAAATGTGGGGGCGATGTTGTTGGCCTTTATTGGTTTAATTGCTTTAATGAATCATATGGTTGGTGGGGTCGGAGCCTGGTTTGGCTTAGAGCATTTAACGGTTCAATTAATTCTCGGTTACATTTTTGCGCCACTTGCTTGGATTATAGGGGTGCCTTGGGCTGAAGCAGTTCAAGCGGGTAGTTTTATTGGTCAGAAAGTTATTGTGAATGAATTTGTCGCTTACGTCGATTTTGTGAATGTACGAGCTACGTTATCGGAACACACTCAAATTGTGGTGACTTTTGCTTTGTGTGGGTTTGCTAACCTGTCTTCTATCGCAATTTTACTCGGTGGTTTGGGGAGTATGGCTCCGACGCGTCGCAGTGACATTGCGCGTTTGGGACTTAAAGCCGTTGCTGCTGCGTCACTAGCTAATTTGATGAGTGCGGCACTGGCAGGATTTTTTACCAGTTTGTTATAGCGACTGTCGTTTTTTGGCCTTGCGCCGAGAAGCTAAGCTATATCGCTGGTCTACTTTTTATTAACTTTGAGGAATAGTTATGTCTCAGTCTCTCACCGTGGTGGCGCAGCAAGCGCTATCTTTGATGGATCTTACGACGCTAAATGATGATGACACTCGTGCGAGTGTCGCAGCTTTGTGTGCTCAAGCCAGTTCAGCTCAAGGGCAAGTTGCTGCGGTATGTATTTACCCTCGATTTATTCCTTTTGCTCGTCGCATATTAGCGGAACAAGGTGCCAGCGAAGTAAAAATTGCGACGGTGACTAACTTCCCTCTGGGGGAAGATGATGTCGCTTTAGCGGTCGCTGAAACTAAGGCCGCAGTTGCTTACGGTGCCGATGAGGTGGATGTGGTCTTTCCATGGCGAGCTTTAATGGCGGGGAACCAACAGGTGGGAACAGACTTAGTTGCTCAATGTAAGGCAGCCTGTGGCAGCGCGGTGAAACTGAAAGTGATTATCGAAAGTGGAGAACTTAAGTCAGCTGATTTGATTGCCAAAGCCAGTGAGCTGGCGATAAAAGCTGGGGCCGATTTTATCAAAACCTCAACTGGCAAGGTAGCAGTGAACGCCACTCCAGAAGCTGCGAAAGTGATGCTGAATGCCATCGCTAAATTTAATCCTAACTGTGGTTTTAAAGCGGCTGGTGGGGTGAAAAGTGCTGAACAAGCCAAGATTTATCTTGACCTTGCTCGTCAGATCTTAGGGGATGAGTGGTTGAGTCAAGCGCATTTTCGGTTTGGCGCGTCTAGTTTATTAGCTGCTTTACAAGCCACGATTTTAGGTGACTCAAAGGCTGAAGCTGGCGCTGGTTATTAAGCCCTAAGATGGTTAAGGAAAGCTAATGTTGCTACCTCAAGAAATTATTCGACGTAAACGAGATGGAAAAACGCTCTCGTTGGCAGAAATCCAATTTATGGTGAATGGGCTCAGTCGTGGTCAACTCAGCGATAGCCAAGTTGGGGCTTTTGCGATGGCGGTGTATTTTCAGGGGATGAAACCTGAAGAAGCCACTGCATTAACCTGCGCAATGCGTGACTCTGGTCAAGTACTCAGTTGGCAGCATCTCGACTTGCCTGGGCCTGTGGTCGATAAACATTCAACGGGTGGGGTTGGCGATTTAACTTCCTTGATTTTAGGACCAATGGTTGCAGCTTGTGGGGGTCATGTACCGATGATCTCAGGCCGCGGTTTAGGTCATACCGGCGGTACTCTGGATAAACTTGAAGCTATCCCCGGTTACTCCATTAGCCCGACGACTCAGCAGTTTGAACAGATCGTCAAACAGGTTGGGGTTGCGATTATTGGTCAAACCGGAGAATTAGCTCCTGCCGATAAACGTTTGTATGCGATCCGCGATGTGACTGCCACCGTTGAATCTATTCCGTTGATTACTGCATCTATTCTTAGTAAAAAGTTGGCCTCTGGTCTCGATGCTTTGGTCATGGATGTGAAGGTGGGGAGTGGCGCATTCATGCCTGATTACGCCCAATCTCAGTGTTTAGCCGAAAGTATTGTACAGGTTGCCAATGCCGCTGAGGTGAAATGCTGCGCCTTGCTGACGGATATGAACCAGCCTTTAGCGCCCAGTGCCGGTAATGCGCTAGAGGTGGCCGAAGCCTTACGCTACCTGAAAGGCGACCGCTCGGCACAGCGTCTACATCAAGTGACGACGGCTTTAGCCGTAGAGATGTTGTTAGCGAGTGGCTTAGCCAGTAGCCAGCAACAAGCGGAACAAAAACTTGCGGTAAGTCTCTCGTCGGGAGCTGCCTTAGAACGTTTCTCGATGATGGTGGCAGCGCTTGGTGGGCCGCATGATTTTGTGCAACGTAGTGAGCAATATTTACCGAAGGCTAAGCTTATCAAACCACTTGTTGCTGAACGCGATGGTATTGTGACACAAATCGATTGCCGCGCATTAGGCATGGTTGTTGTTAGTTTAGGTGGCGGTAGAACGGTCGCTGGTGCAGCCATCGATCATAGTGTTGGGATTAGTGATTTAGTCGAGTTAGGTGCTCAGATCATTCAAGGGCAAAGCTTACTCTACTTGCATGCGCAAGACGAGTCCTCTTGGGAAGCAGCAGCGAGGCTGTTACAGCAAGCTATCACGATAGAGTCGTCCGTGACTGTATCGACAACGGTTGTCGCGGAACATCCGGTTTATCAACGTATTGGTCCGCAATAAGGAGATCTTATGAAACGTGCAATTATCTTAATGTTGGACTCATTTGGCATTGGTGCCAGTGCAGATGCTGACAAATTTGGAGATCAAGGCGCCAATACCATGCTACATATTGCCGAGCAATGTGCCGCAGGCAAGGCTGATATTGGCCGCAGTGGGCCGTTAACATTGCCTAATTTGAATCGGCTTGGTTTGGGCCAGGCTTGTGCCGACAGCGGCGGTGTTTACCCACCAGGTTTAGATCCTAAGGTTAATTTTGAGGCTTGTTATGGTTATGCCGCAGAGATGTCTAGCGGCAAAGATACCCCGAGTGGGCACTGGGAAATCGCTGGGGTACCGGTACTATTTGACTGGGGCTATTTTAGCGAGACAGAGAATAGTTTTCCGCAAAGTTTGCTGGATGAGTTAGTTGAACGGGCTGAACTGCCAGGTTATTTAGGGAATTGCCATGCTTCTGGTACTGAGGTCCTCACGCGCTTAGGGGAAGAGCACATGGCAAGCGGTAAGCCGATTTTTTATACTTCGGCGGATAGCGTGTTTCAAATAGCGGCGCATGAAGAAACCTTTGGTTTAGAGCGTCTATTAAAGTTATGCGAGTTGGCTCGAGAGCTGGTGGACCCTTATAACATTGGTCGAGTCATCGCTCGTCCTTTTATTGGGGCTAATGCGGCTGAGTTTGCTCGTACTGGTAATCGCCGTGATTTATCAGTCTTACCACCGGCCCCTACCTTATTAGATAAGATGGCTGAAGCGGGTGGCGAAGTGGTTAGTATTGGGAAAATTGCCGATATTTATGCTCAGCAGGGGATTACCCGTAAGGTGAAGGCGACAGGGCTTGAAGCGCTATTCGACTTAACTTTGAGCGAGATGGCTCGGCAAGTGGATCACAGCATAATTTTTACCAATTTTGTTGATTTTGATTCTTCTTATGGACATCGTCGTGATGTGGCAGGTTATGCCGCAGCCTTAGAATATTTTGATCAGCGTTTACCTGAACTGCTGGCACAGCTTGGTGATGAAGACATCGTGGTACTTACCGCAGACCATGGTTGTGATCCAACATGGCCAGGTACCGATCATACGCGTGAACACATTCCGGTTATTTTCTTTGGGAATAATTTGACCGCTAAGAATGTCGGGAAGCGTGATAGCTTTGCTGATATAGGCCAAACCATCGCCGACTATATGGGTTTACCAGCCTTACAATATGGACGTAGTTTTTTACAAGAATAAGTATTTTTAGCAGCTAATACGGCTTTATCTTGCTGCTGTCGACATAACTTTTATTAGGAGAATATATGGCAACCCCTCATATCAATGCTAAGCCTGGTGATTTTGCTGAAACGGTACTGATGCCCGGCGATCCATTGCGTGCGAAATATATTGCGGAAACTTATCTACAAGATGTTGTTGAAGTGACAGGTGTGCGTAACATGCTCGGATTTACTGGGACTTACAAGGGCAAACGAGTCTCTGTCATGGGCTCGGGCATGGGGATCCCCAGTTGTTCTATTTATGCCCATGAACTGTATACCCAATATGGTGTAGAAAACATTATTCGTGTGGGAAGTGCTGGCGCGGTTAGCGAGCAAATTAAATTGCGTGATGTGGTGATTGCCATGGGCGCGTGTACTGACTCCAAGGTTAACCGAAGCCGTTTTAAAGGACATGACTTTGCGGCAATCGCTAATTATGACTTACTACGCGCAGCGGTGGATAGTGCAAAGACTCATGGCATTGATGCGAAAGTGGGTAATATTTTCTCTGCCGACCTATTCTACAGCCCAGAGCCTGATATGTTTGATGTTTTAGAAAAACACAATGTTTATGCGGTGGAAATGGAAGCGGCCGGTTTATACGGTGTTGCTGCAGAATGTGGTAAGGCGGCGTTATGTGTGGTGACCATTTCTGATCATATTCGTACCGGCGAGCAAACCACAGCCGAAGAGCGCCAAACAACCTTCAATGAGATGATTATTCTTACCTTAGAATCGTTACTTTAAGTTGGTTTTGAGAGAGGCTTTGGCGGTGATATAACGGTGGAAAATCAACTTCCATCGAACGTCCTCAAAGCACTCTCAATTTATTCTCAATCGATGATGATTGAAGGACAGGAACACCGCCTTAATGACGGCTTTTGGACAGCGACTTTATCGGGAGCACAAAGCTCGCCGAGCCGCTTCAAAGCACTCTCCATTGATATATGATTAGCCTAAGTTTTACTTGTTGCTGCTTCTGGCGGCGATGCTTGCCAATAGTTGCTTCGCTTGTTTACTGTTTTTGCGTTGTGCTCGGTTATTAATCCGTAGCAACATCGCGAAACGACGTTTTCTTGAGAGTACTCGAGTAAGAAAAAAACCGATGGATATCGACATTAAAAACATTAGCATCATTCGTGCTTGACCATCACTCACATAAGTATTGGCTTCGGCTAATAGAGTTGTGTGCTCTAGCGTAATCCGTAAATAACCTAAAGTTTCTCCCTGCGGGCCTCTAATTTCAGCAATGTAGGGGCGTCTGCCGAGGCCCTCTAAGGGTGTATGGCTACTTCCGGCTAAGGGGAGAAGCTTGCTTAAAGGCAGTGCTTGCTGTGATTGGGCTAAGCGGAGCCCTTGATGGTCATAAATGGTAGCGTCTTTAACAAAATGTTCTTTGACTAAGGCATTCACCAAGTATGTGAGTTCGGCTTGATTATCTTCTCCGATAAAAGCCGCTGCGTTCAAGGCTGCTAGCGAAGTGAGTGAGCGCGCTAGTTTTTCAGTTTGATTTTCAATTAATTGCTCACCGCTATGCTTTAAGTCTAAATAGCCGTAAAGAACCCAAATGCAGCACCCAATGGCAATAACAAATTGGAAAAATTGAATGAATCGATAGCGTTTTACTGCTGATTTGGCCACGCGAACCTCTTTTTTATCGTCAAAGCTATTGTAGGTGCTTGCCAAACTAAAAAGCAATACGCTATCTTGATGCGCCGCATTTGTAATTAACAAGGAATCAGTTTGCAATCACCTCATAGCCTAGACCGCTTACCGCAGTCCTTAACTCAGTGGTCTCTTTCTTTAAAACAGTTTCCCTACCAAGTTTGCCCCGAGTTGGGCCTGCAGGAAACTAACCAAGGTCTCACTGGTAGTTACATCTTGGCTTGGGCGAAAGAGTTACTGATTAGTGATTTTATTAGCTTAAGTCAAAGCTTCATGTCGCAGCAAGCATTGCAGCTCTGCGGAGTGATGCCTGCCGCAGGAAATATTTGTGTTTTGTTACGTAGCGATGCCGACGCGCAATGGTGTAGAACACAGCTAGAGGCACAAGACTTTGCTTTTGATGTGGTGGTCTTAAATCGTTTACCAGACTTAAGTGAACCCGGTTTAGTGTTGATGGATATGGATTCCACCACGATTCAAATCGAATGTATCGATGAGATTGCCGCCTTGGCTGGCGTAGGAGAGCAGGTGAGTGCAGTGACTGCAGCCGCGATGCGTGGTGAGTTAGATTTTGAGCAGAGTTTGCGTAGTCGAGTTGGCTTACTCAAAGATGCGCCGCAAAGCATTTTACAGCAGGTGGCTGACCAAATGCCCTTGATGCCGGGTCTAGAGTGCTTGATTAAAACGGTTCAGCAAGCGGGCTGGAAGGTAGCCATCGCCTCGGGAGGATTCACCTTCTTTGCTGAGCGGCTGCAACGTGACTTAGGTTTTGACTATGTGAAAGCCAACGTACTCGCGATAGAACAACAACGACTCACTGGTGAAGTGATTGGTGGAGTGGTTGATGCGCAGGTGAAAGCAGATGTATTAGCCCAGCTAAAACAGCAATATGGCGCTAAGCAAACCATGGCGATAGGCGATGGGGCGAATGATTTGAAAATGTTAGCAGTTGCCGATTTTGGGGTCGCGATTCATGCCAAGCCTTTGGTACAAGAGCAGGCGCAATTGTCGGTCAAACACAGCGATTTAGATGGGGTGGTATGTATCCTACAAGCCGCTAAAATGCTGATTGCTTAGACGATAACCTGTATATCTCTGCATCCTTGCGGCGAGATTGATGCCTGCCCGATAGAACTGAGTGCTATCGGGCCCATAACATCGATTTTTATCGTCGTTTTTTATATGAAGTATCGCGTCGATTACGCTCCGCTATAGGGGCGTGTTAATCGCGACTCAAGCGAAAGCGCTGCATTATTTCAGCACTGATATCTGTTAACTCAATCAGACCTGCAACACTCCATAACTCATCTTCTAATTGTTTGGCTCGATGGATGGCGTAATTGCTAATGTAGTCTAGTTCACGTTGTATATACTCGGTATCTGGGCGGCCCACACGTGATAACAATAAGGAGAAGGCATGGACCTGACCGCGGTCTAGACTCAGCTGAATAAATTCTCGTTGTTGTTGGCTTGACTTAAAGCCACTACTGAGTCGCTGGCTGAGTAGTTTTTTGCCATCTTTTGAGAGCACGACGATCAGCTCGAAGCGTTCGGGTGGATCACTCGGTCGATGGTCTTTTAAGCGTGAAGAAATAAGTGAGCCAAGGTTCTCATGGGCTAGAAATTGGCTTAAATCCGCAGTTTGCTTGTGTTTATCAATATTGAGTAGCAGATCGCTAGCCTGAGGGATCGTGCCATAGGCAACGCAGCCCACTTCCAGATTGCCAGGGATCTTATTAATGTATAAGGCTCGGCAAAAGAGCGGCGCACAAACAAGTTGTCGCAGCGCATCTGATAATCCCGAAATATTTCTTCCTTCTGGCACCAGTGGTAGTTTATCTAAGTTATGATCGATTAATTGTTTAAAGAAACCTCGACCTTGATGTACTTTCCCTTTTGTATCCACCGCTTTTAAGTTGTAGATGGTATGGCTGGTATTACAGTTAACCACCTGGTAGTTGAGCTGGGTTAAATTAAAACTTTTCACTAGTTTTTGAAATTGAGGGAGAGCCAAGTTCAAGTGATCGTCAGGATTGAAATCCAGAGGTGTTTCAACTTGGATTTTCATTCCGCCGAGCGAGAAATCGACCACCCATCCACTTTCTATAAGGCCTCGGTGTTCAACCTCGACCAGAGAGCGGTATTGGTAGCGATTTTCTTTACGCAGCTGCATATACTTGTAGCTAATTTGCTCAAAAGCGGTAATTGATTGTTTTGTTTGGTTGAATAAAGCCAGTTTATTGGGGTTATCGTTTAAGGGGTAGTTCTGCTGATAATCGCTGCCATTATCTGCCCCGGTGATATCACTTAATAAGCCGACCACACTCAAATTTTCAAGGGCATTGGCAACCCGCTCTTGTTCAATAGCAGAATCTTTTCTAGGCAAGGGAGTACTCACTTGCGCATCGCTCGCTTGGGCTTTTTGCCACTGAAATCTAAACACTTTCCAGCTTGGCTTACGGCAGCCAAAGGCGAAGTAGAGCGCGCGAATTTCCGGGTGTTCTGCGAGTTCTTCACTGCTGGCAGAATAAAAGAACAACTTGTTATTGGTGGTATGGGTAAAGCAATAAATCAGGCTTTCACCTTGATTTATTGCCTGATAACGCATCATTCGCGGATGATGAAATAGCTGGGATAAATGGCTGGTATTGGTTTCATCTCGCCAGTAAGACAACAGTTCTAAATTGTTCGGCGTGGCTAAAACATAAGTTAGTTGCGGTGGCGTTTGACCGGTAAAATATAGCGGGACACTGCTGAGTCGCGGCATCAAATATTGTTCGTAGCCTTTGGTGATGACCGCCGCGGTGATATTATCCACATCAACTCGGTAGCGCCCCCGGTATGAGCGCAAGAAAGTACTAAAAAAGTGGTTAAACTCTTCGCTGGGATCGATCACGGTCATTCGTAACCACTTTTTCTGATCCTTCTGGTCAATTCCTACGATTCGATATTCAGTTCCCGCGCTGAGAACCCGATTGGCAAACTCTTTTTCCAAACCGGTGAAGTAAACTAAATAGTGTTCGCCTAGAGTATAGGCTCGCTTAGGGTCAACCTGAACCCGTAAGCCCGAGACCGACATATTGGAGCTTCGAGCATCAAATTGTTCGCCGTTTAAGGTCGCCATTTTAATGGGAGCTGTGAGGTGCATTCGCTCTTCACTGCGGCCAATGTAGTGGCCTAAACGTATTGCTCTGGCCTCCACCATTTTAGGTTTACGAGCCGCTGCTTGCTGAGGGCTGATGTTTTTTTGCTGCATCACCTTAAAGTTATTTTCGGTGCTTTGCAGTTTTTCAAAAATACCTAAGGTGTATTGATTTTGATAAAGCTGGAGTTGTTGTTTAAATACTTTAATTGCGACTTCATCTAGGTAATGGGTTTTACCTTGGTAAGTAAATTCGCCGCATTCCCCGTCTACTTTATCTCGTAAATCGACCAATCGTTGGCAAGGAGCCGACAAGCGTTGCATTTCCATTTTTAGTAAGAAGCGTTCATTGTTTGACAGCTCCTGAGTCGCGCGATTAAACACTTGGTTAAAATCTTTGCTGCCCATGAGTGGTAATAAACGTTCGATTAATGCATAGCCCTTAGTATGTGGCATTGGTCTGGGTATTTTTCCTTACTGATTGGTTTTACTGTCAAATCTTTGGCTGAGTCTTTACACTTAGCAAAGATTGTGCCTTCAGATCGGATTAAGGCAAGGTTTTTTAATGATATTTTTGCACTGAGTTGTGGTTAGGGGGCGAAATGGCAAAAGTGAAAACGGCCTATGTATGTAACGACTGTGGTGCTGACTTCCCGCGCTGGCAAGGTCAATGCGGTGAATGTAAAGCCTGGAATACCATTAGTGAAGTCCGTTTAAGTGCTGCGCCTGCGCGTAATGACCGCTTTAGCGGATACGCAGGAGGGACCAGTGTCGGTAAGGTTCAAACCTTAGACAGTATTGATTTAGCTGAATTACCACGTTTTTCGACTGGATTTGTTGAGTTTGATAGGGTTCTTGGCGGTGGCGTTGTGCCGGGAAGTGCCACTTTGATTGGAGGCAGTCCAGGAGCCGGGAAGAGTACTTTGTTACTGCAGACCATGTGTGGCTTGGCTCAGCATATGACTACCTTGTATGTCACTGGTGAAGAGTCGCTTCAACAAATCGCTTTGCGAGCCCAACGTTTGGGCTTACCGAAAGACAAACTGCAATTGTTAGCCGAAACCAGTGTTGAGCAAATTGGTCAAATCGCCTTACAAGTTAAACCTAAAATGATGGTTATTGATTCGATCCAGGTGATGCATATGGCAGATATTCAGTCGGCTCCCGGAGGCGTTAGTCAAGTTCGAGAGAGTGCCGCTTGGTTGACTCGTTTTGCCAAACAACACCATATAGCGATGTTTATGGTAGGACACGTGACCAAAGATGGTTCTTTGGCAGGGCCTAAAGTGTTGGAGCACTGCATCGATTGCTCGATTATGTTAGAAGGTGATGCCGATGGGCGTTTTCGTACCTTGCGCGGCCACAAAAACCGTTTTGGAGCGATTAATGAGTTAGGGGTGTTTGCGATGACCGAGCAGGGGATGCGGGAAGTTTCCAACCCTTCGGCAATTTTTTTATCGCGAGGTCAAGAGCCCGCACCTGGCTCGGTGGTGATGGTGGTATGGGAGGGGACTCGTCCGCTGTTGGTGGAGATCCAAGCCTTGGTTGACTATAGCCAAATGGCTAATCCGCGACGGGTTGCAGTGGGTTTTGAGCAAAACCGTTTAGCGATGTTACTGGCCGTGATGCATCGCCATGCGGGGGTTCAGATGTCGGATCAGGATGTATTTACCAATATTGTTGGTGGCGTGAGAGTTGCCGAAACTGGTGCCGATTTAGCCCTGTTGGTGGCAATGGTCTCGAGTTTTCGTAATCAAATCTTGCCTCGTGATTTAGTGGTTTTTGGTGAGGTGGGCTTATCGGGTGAAATTCGACCGGTGAGCAATGGTCAAGAACGGCTAAATGAAGCGGCTAAGCATGGTTTTAAACGCGCTATAATCCCTTTGGCAAATCGACCCAAAGTAGCCATTAAGGGACTTGAGGTGATAGCGGTTGCTAAGCTGGTTGAAGCTTTAGAAGCGGTTTAATCCGCTTCTATCGGTTGTGCAACTAAGTGTTCTAACTCTCGGTGTAGCAGTTCATCATCACCTAAATTGAGTTCAATCAGGCGTTTAAGGTGACTGGCGCTTTCTAAGTCAAGATGAAGACAGCGTAAGCCTAGCTGTTTGTCTCGTAGATGTTTTACTTCTACATCCATGGTAATGGTCAGTTCTTCAACGGCCATGTCAGTTAAGTTAAAGCTAAGCGTGAGTTGACTTAATTGTTCATCCCAGTCTTGGGGGAGCGTAACCAGAGCTCCACGCAGAGATAAGTCTAATAGTTTACATGACCAAAATTGCTCTCCGTGGTTGAGAGAGGCTGGGCGGTCAAATAATACTCGCAAAAATTGGCGACGTTCATGCATAAAGCGCTTCCTAATATGGCCTTTAACTTGCCCCTAAGACTAGCTTAAATAAGTCTAATTTGCAGCAATCAAGATAAAAATCATCTGCTGCTGAAATGCGGTGAGTATTTGTTGATGTAGAGGATGTTGCTTTAGCCCGCTTCTAGACCAAAGTATTTGTCGCTGTTTTCTAGCTTGTGATTAGGGGGGCATTTTCATCATTGCATGTTAGCGTTTCTTCCTTCGTATAAAGAAGCGAGACATGGCGCTAAAATTATTCATCAATGCTCAACAAGCCTTAGGTTCATGATTTGGCCGCGTCGCTTAAATGAGGGGGAAGCACTATGATTAAATAGACGCCGTATGGGTTTGGGAAGACACAGTGATCCCTCATGTTCGTATAACTAGAGTGATAGATGAATCGATCAGCAGAGCAATTAACGATTTTGTTGATTCAAATTCGCGATGATTTGAATACACGTATCGAAGAACTCGCTAGTTTTAGCCATTTTTGTGGCGTACCAGCGGCGCAATTTCGCGTGCTGAATGTCTTTGAGCAAGCTCATTTTGACGAACGAGTATTACTTGATGTGGATGCGGTATTAGTGGGCGGCTCTAGTGAAGCCAGCGTGCTGCAACCGCAGCGTTATCCTTTTGTATCCGCCATTCAAGGTTTATTACTCGCCTGTATTGAGCGACAGCTTCCGACTTTTTGTTCTTGTTTTGGCTTTCAGTTATCGGTATTAGCTTTAGGAGGAGAAATTCATCACCAGTCGCAAGGTTTTGAAATGGGAACCTTGGCGCTTCATCTTCACCGAGCCGCAGCCAAAGACCCGCTGTTTAAAGAACTTCCAGATCCGTTTTTGGCGGTATCGGTCCATCGAGATAGTGCACTTTGTTTACCGGACTGTTGTCAAGTATTGGCTTATAGTGAACAATGTTTGCATGCCTTTAAGCACAAACTGGCGCCGTTTTGGGCAACTCAGTTTCATCCTGAAGTGAATCGCAGTATCTTGGTTGAGCGGTTAAGCCAATTTAAACATCAGTACACGCAGGGGGAGCAGCATTTGCAGCAAGTATTGAGCCGAGTTCAGGAAACGCCAGAGAGTAATGCGCTATTAGCCAGTTTTATTCAACGAGTCGTGCTCGCATGAAAATAGTCAAAATTCTAGTGCTCTGTATTTTCGGCTGGTTTTTCTTGGCTGCAAAACCCAACTTAACCGGCTTTCGGCCAGAGCAAGTATGCCAAGCAGGCATCGCAAGCATGGCCTCGGTGGCTCCAAAACAAGTCAGTATTTATCGCAGTCAAGCTCCCTTATGGCAATTGCGACTAAGCAAACATGGCCAAACTCAAAGCTATTATTGCCAATTACAAGCCGATGAAATTTTGTGGCGACGTGCTGAAGATAGCCTGTGGCAGGACAGTCCAAAGCTGCGTTTTCAAAGCAATTCGAGTTCTCGGCAATTGATTATCACTCACTACCTTGGACAAGCACGCTTGGCTGAACATAATTTTCGTGGTGAAGATTTCCTCTAGTACGCATGATATCCCATCGATTAAGGCGCGCAGCTACCTCGATGCCTCAAGCTCGCCTTGTGTCGTTTTGGGGCTACAGTTTTGCAGCCTTATCTAAAACCACATCATTGATTTGTGTGCAGCATTGCTTGCGATGGCATTGGTTTGATATATAAGCCAAAAACCACTTTAGAGGAATTGGTTTTAGTAAGAGGTGTCTGGTTCAATATCTAGTTTATGATTTTACTTTAAGTCAAAAAAGCAGCTTAAAAATCTTGAATGGCTAGTGTTTTGCAGGTATTCTCCCGCGAAAATATATATTCATCTCCTGTGAATATAACAACACATTTAGCTTAATAGAGTGATTTTATATGCGTGACGTGGAGGCGCTCAGCGTGCCTGATTCCGATCAAACCATCCCCTCAACTCAAATCCCAGCTTGGAAGTTTATCTTACCGTCTTTGCTGGGGATCTTTTTGTTCATGCTACCGCTGCCTTATAACGGTTCTTACACGATTCCGGTGGCTATCTTGGCAAAAAGCTTGGTAGCAGGCCTGGGCGATAGCGCCTTATGGCTGGTCGTGGGTTTTATTACGATTAGTGCCATCATGTCGACTTATACCTTGCTTACCAAGCCGCGTTGGTTGGGTAAAAATGCCTTATTAACGTCTCTGTTTAAGGTCTCAAAGGCTTGGTATGGGATCCGTATGCTGGGCTGGGTATTAGTATTGCTGTGTGCCTTCAAGATAGGCCCCGAGGCGATTTGGTCGGGTGATACTGGTGGACTCATTTTAGGAGACTTACTACCCACACTACTCAGTGTATTTATTTTCGCAGGCTTGTTATTACCACTCTTGTTGAACTTTGGCTTGCTAGAGTTTGTGGGCACTTTACTGAGCAAGGTGATGCGTCCGGTATTTGGGCTGCCGGGCCGCAGCGCCGTAGATTGTATGGCATCTTGGTTAGGTGATGGCAGTGTCGGGATCTTGTTGACCAACAAACAATATGAAGACAAACACTATACTCAGCGTGAAGGAGTCGTGATAGCGACAACCTTTTCGGCGGTGTCGATTACCTTTAGTCTGGTGGTATTAGCGCAGGTTAATTTGGAGCACATGTTTGCGCCCTTTTACTTAACCGTGTGTGTCGCTGGTGTTGCAGCTGCGGTCATTGTACCGCGCTTGCCACCCCTGTCGGGCTTTAGTGATAAGTTCATCGATGGCAGTCAGCGCCAGAAAAATAGTGAAGTGCTTCCCGAAGGCTATAGCAGCGTTGCTTGGGCATATAGCTTAGCGCGGCATCAAGCGGGCCGAGCCAGTCATCCAAAACAATTGCTTAAAGAAGGGCTGCACAACGTATTAGACATGGTTCTTGGGGTATTACCGGTAATTATGGCTGTGGGAACCGTCGCCTTAGTGATTGCAGATACCACCCCTATTTTTGCTTACTTAGGCAAGCCGTTTATTCCTTTATTAGAGTTGTTGCAATTGCCAGAAGCCGCACGGGCCTCAGAAACCTTGGTGGTAGGCTTTGCCGATATGTTTATTCCTTCGATTCTTGCCGCATCTATCGAAGCCGATATCACCCGTTTTGTGATTGCCGCAGTGTCGGTGACGCAGTTGATTTACTTATCGGAAGTGGGTGCCTTAATTATGGGGAGCCAGTTGCCGGTGAAATTGTGGCAGTTGTTTGCGATATTTTTAATTCGTACCCTAGTCACCTTGCCGTTGATTGCGTTGATGGCGCATCTATTCTTTTAGAACTGACATTTTGGCGATACTTAATACTGTAGATTGTTAAGTATCGCTGCTATGGTATTGCTCCAATCAATATTTACCCTCATCAATTAGCGAGTAATCAAAGTGGAAAAAACTATGGCTTATCGCGCCGCTGTATTTGATATGGATGGCTTATTACTCGACAGTGAGCGGGTGTCGTACGATACCTTCGCAGCTGCTTGCGCCGAGTTGAGTATCGAATTTAAAGAGTCCGTTTACTTACAAATTATTGGGACTAATGCGCAACAGATTAAAAAAATCTTATGTGCAGGCTACGGCCAAGACCTCCCTTATGACCAGTTACGGGCGTGTTGGATAGCTAAGTATCATGCAATTGTGATGCATCAAGCAGTTCCCTTAAAAACTGGGGCGCTGGCTTTGTTGCAATGGTTTAAATCTGAATCGATTCCGGTAGCGCTGGCCACTTCATCGGCCCGAGATACGGCAGAAAAGAAATTGGAGCATGCGGGGATCCGTCAGTTTTTCGATCATATCTCAACCGGTTGTGAAGTCACATATAGTAAACCTCATCCGGAGATTTTCCTTAAGGCTGCGCAGGGTTTGGCGGTAGATCCACAGCATTGTCTGGCCTTTGAAGACTCAGATAATGGCGTGCGTGCAGCGGTGGCTGCCGGGATGCAAGTGTATCAAGTTCCCGATCTGATCCCCCCTAGCGAGCAGCTTAAGCTATTGAATCATGAGATCCGCTTGTCCCTTAGCGAGGTCCTAGCCGAGCTGGCTTAATCGCCGTTAATTTTTTGACGCTAGCTGCTGGCACTGTTTTTGCTCAATCAAGATGATTAACATCAGGATTGAGCAAATTATGATAGAAATACAGATCAGTGAAAATGTGCAAGCCAGCTTACCACGGGCATTTCCTTCCTTAGAGCATGCTTTTTTTCGCCATCGCTGGAGTGCTCATGCTTTTGCTGTTGGTGACCACGAGTGTTTGGCCGTGATTGAGCGAAATAGTGGCTACGTCATATTATTCTTTGATTTATGCCAAGCGGATTACCTGCATTTTTCTCGGGTTCTACAGCTGCGCTTATTAACAGAAGCGATCGCCGTGGCGGATCTGGAAGAAGATGAAGCCGCGTGTTTAAAACAGCGAATGCTAGCTGATTTTCAGAATATCATGGTCACCGAAGGGGTCAATCACCCGATCACCCCGCAACTTGATAAAGTGAAAGGTTTGGTATTGGCAATGGCTCAGCGCGAAGGCGGTGTGCCCAAGCAGCAAATGGAAGAGTTTCGTTGGGGAGTTATTTTAAATGACTTTGCACAGCGTCATTCTGGCTTAAGTCCTTATCAACAGATGCAGCAACAATGGCAAGAAATGGCGGTGAACGTACCTTTGAGTCGCGATCATGTTTCACAGGCGAAGCAACCCGTTCTTCACTAATGGCTAAGCTTTAAGCCACCACAGCTTGTGGAGTTCTAGGGCATTTATGGCTTCGGTCAATGCTGAACAAGTGATATCATATTTTGCCGTTGGTATCGCCGATAAGTGCAGCATTGAGCGACTAAAAAGCATTTGGTATTTTATTGATAAAACAGAACACCGCACCGCACCGAGTTTGTATTGAGTCGCGTATTAGAGAACTCGAGTTAGAATGAGGGAGTCGCAAGCTCATTCGTTTTAAGCAACATTATTCAGTCGTCTCAACCTGGACATTGTGAATATCGATGAACGAAAAATATAGTCACTTAACTCATATCCGCTCTCATGACGAGTTGCCCCTATACGAACTTATTCCTAACGTTGTTTGGATATTTGATCTGGATAAGCACGGTTGGTGGTGGGGGAACTCGGCGGCGGTCCGTTTTTGGGGCCTGGAAAACCTTGGCCAACTGATTGCCAAAGATTTGTCGGGGGATACTCAAGGTGCCCGAGAACGTACTGCCCAAACTTTTGAATTAGCGGCAAAAAATGGCTTAACCGTTGATCCGTGGACAACTTATCCCAACGGTAAACCTAAAACCTTACATATGATGCATCGCGCGGTATTAGTCGGCCCGGACAAACATCGCGCCATTATTGCTTTTATTAACGAAGAGGTCGACCTGGGGGCTGAGCCAGAAAACTTACTACTGGTTGAAGCAATGCGTTATACCACGGTGCTGGTCACCAGTTTTACCCAGGCTGGTGAGGTGGTGATCGAAAATCCCGCGGCGACAGAAGCTTATAAACACCTCAATCATAGTGAAATCGTCAACGACGGGTCTACTTTCGCGGCGCGCTTTGCTGATCCCAAAGAAGGTGAAGGTTGTCGTGAGCAGGCATTAAAAGAGCAAGGTGGGCGCTGGGAATATGTGATGAATACCAGCCAGGGAAAACGCACCCATACTTTAGATATACGCATCACTCGTCATCCGCTCAGTGGGGATTTTTTATTACTGGTCGTTGAATACGATATTACCGAGTTGCATCTGGCATTGACAGTTGCCGAAGAAGCACAGGAGCAGCTTCGACAACTGGCGCATTACGATGCGCTTACCGGGCTTTCGTCGTTACATCTAATGCAGGAAAATGTCGCGTTGTTGATCCATCAAGCGGCCCGAGTGAAGCAGCGTTTAACTTTAATGTTCATTGATCTGGATGATTTTAAAACCGTTAATGATACCTATGGTCATGATGCAGGTGATGAAGTGTTAAAAGCCGTGGCCGAGCGCTTGAAGTTGAGCTTGCGTAAATCAGATTTTATCGCTCGGCTAGGCGGTGATGAGTTCATTATTGTGCAAATGGATAGCCATACCGAACAACAAGCAGCCAAGGTGGCCAGTAAAATAATTGAAACACTTGCCAAGCCTTATGCCTTAAACAATGGTCAGGCGGAGATTGGCGCAAGCATTGGCATTGCTTTTTATCCTGAGCACGGCAACGACCTTGAGTGCTTAATTAAAGCGGCCGACGAATCGATGTATGTTGCGAAACGAAGGGGTAAAAATAGCTATTATTTTGCCTAATGTTTTATTTTGATACTTAGAATTGCTGTTTGATGATTGCTAGGGGGTAAATATAACGAAGGACCGTATGCAGACTTACCATTCTTATTCGAGAATTTCGCCTCGCGGCGAGGTTATTACGCTTTAACGGCCCAAGCTTAGCGAAGCCAAAACAAAGGTCGCCCTGCATTATCTTTATCTTTGCTGGCTCAGTGCCAAGCACCTGCGCCACTTGCTACGCTCAAACAGACTTCAACTTTGCTCCCTTAGTTCATTTGCGCTACTCGGCGAAGATGATGGGATTTAAAAGCGTAATCTTGGCTATCGAGAGTATGAAAGGTTTTTGTTTTTAGAATGGGTGTCTAGTTTATTGACAAAGTGAAGTTGAAGAAAGCGGGATGGAGCGACGATTATCGGGCACGAGTCTTCTTTGGGTTATAAATCCATCAAAGTATGCTCCCGCCCTGCTTTTGCCCCAAAGTGAGTTAACTTATTTTTTTGTGGGAGCTGTTAGTCTCGTTTTTATCATTTAGTTTTGGATCGATCTGTTAGTGAGGGTTTCGCCCTGACGGCGATATACTTTTCTTTGCTGGCCAAAGAAAAGTATACAAAAGAAAGGCCACCCTGCATCTTCTTAGATCCTCCGTTGCTCACTCACAAGGGCGTTGAACTAACTCGCTACGCTCAAACAGACTTCAACTTTACTCCCTTGTTCATTTGCGCTACTCGGCGAAGATGATGGGATTTAAAAGCGTAATCTTGGCTATCGAGAGTATGAAAGGTTTTTTTAAATTGGTGTCTAGTTTATTGTTGAATAAAATAAAGCGCTATATCCATGCTAAATCCCTTCGAATTGTTGTTTCTCTAAAGCGTGTTAAGCGCATTTTTACCTCGATAAACGCGAGATATGCTGGGCTCATATTTCGACCTTTACACTGTGATTATATACAGTTCAGTGGGTTCCCGTTCCCATCTTTCTGCAAATGCATTACCATCTTTCACGCATGGTCAAAATGGTGATTCACTGATATGCTATTGATAGAATTGAACATTAAAGGGTATGTGAATTTCTGTGGTGCGTGATAGGTGGTAACTTCGCATGCGTGAAAGATGGGAATTTGCATATTAATATACTGTTAGCTCCCACAGGAGACGGTGTGATTTCAAAGTACAGGGTTAATATTGTTTTTGTCTTTTCTGCATTGGTCGGTGGACTGATCGGCTATGTCTATGGTCAAAACGAACATATGAAATTTTATAAGCTTCTTAACCTGTTTGGATTGATCTATGATTTTATTGCAGTTGTTCTATTATCCTATGTTGTTCTAGCCAAAGACCAGATCAAAGAATCTGTGGCTCACTACTTGTCTCTAGTCTTTATCATTTTTACGATTATGTTTCCTGCTAGCTTTCATATCGCATTTATCTTTGGCAGCATGAATATAGCATTCGATGGTTATGTAACAGCATTCACGATTATATCTATTGCTCCTGCAATGTATGTCTACTCATCTCCAGTATTAGAGCCGTTATCGTATAAGAGTTATTCTGCGGAAAGTCGAGTCAAAATATTGGGCACGTTACTACTATTAGTAGGGTTTGCTTTTCAAATTACGGCATCTGTTGCTGATTTAGGTAGCTAACAAACGACTATGGTGTCAATAAGTTAGATTAAATTATTTTTGCATCCCATAAGGCGCCATCTCGTAGCATTGAGTTTAGGATGGTTACCATCTTTCTTACGCATGCAATGATGGCTACTTTTTTAGGTTTCCCTTCAGCTAAAAGCCTCTGATATGTGCTCTTAAAAATGGGGTTACATTGGATGGCTGACATCATGGCCATGTATAAAACGGTTCTTACTTGAGCTCGTCCCCCTTGAATTTTTCTGAGCCCTTTATAGCGGCCACTTTCTCGGTTCATTGGGGCCACTCCGACGAGAGATGAGGCTTGTTTATTGGTTATTAACCCTAACTCTGGAAGGTTACTAATGATAGACGCCGCTGCAATTTTCCCTATTCCTGGCATGCTTTGTAATATCTCATTCTTGGCTTGATACTCAGGGTTACTTTCAATTAGCTTGATAATCTTGCTTTCAATTTTCTCTATCTGATTTTTAAACGCAGTTAAAATAGGTTTAATCGTCAGAATGAGTTGCGAGGGCATAATTTTCATGCGATTTTTTTCCATTGTTTGCATCGAAAGAAGCTGGTTTCTTCGGATGACTAAATCTGCCATGAGTCGCATAGAATCTGGCTTTAGTGTCGTTAAATTGGGCTTTATAGCTTCGGCGTAGTGCGCGATAAGTTTTGCGTCAAGTTTGTCTGTTTTAGCCCTCTGCCCGATAGCGCCTGCAAAACGTCTTACATGAACAGGGTTGGCTATTACATACGGTAGTTTGGCATTGTGACAAGCTATAATAAAAGGCATTTCTAATCGACCTGTAGCTTCAATCACGACTCGTAATGGCGTGTGTTTTTGAATGATTTTTATGGCTTGCTTGATACCTTTATCATCGTTGGAGACAGTGAAGAAAATGTCGAGGGGTCTAATATAAACATCAAGTTGTTCTTTACCTGTATCGACACCGACGTTAATACATTTATTTGTTACTGTATTCATAATAAGCTGACTCTATATTGCGTAATACGGGTTCTAGACCCTGTAGACTATTCGAGTGTGGTGCTTGGAGTTCCACTTAATGCTCACGTTTGTTATCGGCCTTTGAAAGGAGCCTTAAGAATATCGAGCTATTAAATAGAAGCTTAAGTTGCTGCTTAAGCCTGAGTCTCACTTTACTCATATTTCTTAATAATTATCCATACAATAAGAATAGGTGTCGCGTAGCCGCCACCTTATTCGGGTGTTGAACAAGCCCGATGCTCCCTTCTATAGTAAATAACGGTATTGATGTTGGCGGGGCCAAGGCCTTGTTACTTTTTACAAGGCGAGTTTGGCTAAGACTGGGTGAATGGCGTTAAGCCTTTACCTGTCATACATGGTGCTAAGCTGTTATTTTTTGTATGTATTCATCCTCATGTTAAGCCCTGCCATTCTCCTTATCCTGTTCGCCTTTCGGCTAGCTCGTTCGACTCACGCCTGTGCAGTGCATGGGGTGCTGGCAGCAAGGGCATGGCCGGGTCGCGCTGTGGTTGTCGGTTTGGAGCGCGGCGAGGTTCACGCGTTGCGGCACTCGCAGGCATAGATAGCTAGACACCCATCGTAACTCTATGAATGAAAAGCTGCCCTAACTGAGCCAATGGCTCACTTTGCAACGCTGATTTGAATAAGAAAAATATTCAGTCGCGTGTGAATTTAAATAGAGACAGCAGATGACTAGATTGCTCTGCCAATTCACGACGGTGAGCTGTTCGGATACGGCTAATGGGAGAAATCCTTCCATTGTTAGTCTTGCCATCACTATAATAAATTCGTATATCCTAGGGTTTATCTACTTAACTAAACCTGTGAGAGCATCAATGACCATTTGATGATCCTCTTCTTCTGGGAGGCCAGAGACAGTTACGGCACCAACCAAACCACAATCTTTTATCCTAAGCGGAAATGCTCCACCATGCGCGCAATATTCATATGCATTAATATGTGCCTGCTGTTCAAAGGCTCTATTTTTAGCTTGGTTGTATTGACCAACATAGTATGAGCTGTGACCAAATCGCAAAACAGTTTGTCGCTTTCTTTTTATCCAATGTTGATTATCCAGCTGGGTGCCATGCATCGCATAACTAAATAAATTCTGGTTAAAGGCATATACTTCAATGGCAATAAGAACATTTTTTTGCTTCAGCGAGCTCTTTCAATTTGCAACCTAACTGCCATGCAGTTTGATTATTAAATCGTTCAAATTGCAGTTCGCTTTCCTGAAGTAATAAATCAGTCAATATATTATCGCTACTCATTATTCAACCTTCATTGTTTTACCTAAACGACTACTTTCCATTGCCAATTCAATCAGTCGAATATTCCACAATGCATCTTCTGCGGATACCGGAGGCGGCGTTCCATTACGAATCGCATCGGCCAGTTGCTGGTAAAAATGTTGGTAATCGCCACACTCGGTTACCTCTGCTTGGGATGATGCTTCAAAGTATAAACGGCCGCATTGGTCTTGGTTTTCCTTACCCCAGTCCCTTGTATTAGGCAGTACACCTGCTTTTAATCTCTCTTCCTGTGGATCTAAACCTAATTTAATGTAACTCCCTCGATCCCCTTGAACATTGAAACGTAAGTTGGGACCTGCAGAAAATAATGAGGCGTTTAATCGCGCAAGTTTGTCTGGGTAATGCAGGGTTAAGTTAAAATAATCGATATTAGTAGAGCCTTCTCGCATTACTTTGCACTGCGCCGTTACTGCTTCTGGTAAGCCGAATAGTTGTAAAGTCTGATCAATTAAATGGGGGCCTAAATCGAATAATATGCCGCCGCCGTCTTGGCTTTGTTCTCGCCAGCGTTGGCGAACGTTTGGTCTAAAACGATCAAAGTGGGATTCAAAATGTTTAATATGACCCAGTTTGTTTTCTGCAATCAATTTTTTTATAGTCAGAAAATCACCATCCCAACGGCGATTGTGGTAAACACTTAATAGCAGATCTTTCTCTTCTGCTAAACGGATCAAAGTCTCACCATCCTCGATTTTAGTTACAAAGGGTTTTTCTAATAGAACATGTTTATTATTTTCCAATGCCAATTTAGCCAGTGAGAAATGCACATCATTCGGAGCTGTAATAATCACTAACTGGGCTTCACTATTTTGCAACATCTCTTCCGCGGTAAAATAATGCTCCGCATGCGGCCACTCCTGTTGAACTATATTGCGTTGACTGCTGCTAATTGCCGAGACTTCGAATTCGGGTCGTGTATCGATAAAAGGAAGATGGAAGGTTTTTGCCGAGAAGCCATAGCCAACGATCGCCGTTTTAATCACATGGGTATTTATTTTATTGTTCATTGTTATTCCCTTTGTTTGTCTGATTAACGACCAGAAGTTCTATTCCCTGTTTTTCAAAGGCGCTGAGTAAGTTTTGGCCGGGGGGCTGATCGGTGATGACCATATCGACTTTATCTAAACCACAAATATGGTGGAAATTCTGCTGTTCAAATTTTTGACTGTCGCAAACTAAGATCAACTGTTGTGCCTGCTGAATCATCGCTTTTTTGATATCCGCTTCATCTTCACTCGAGGTTGATAAGCCAGATTCAGACAGTGCGCATACCCCTAAAAATACCTTATTAACTTGATATTCTAATAGTTGTTTAACGGCCTTGGGTCCTAAAATTGCCCTGTGGTAGTGATTTAGTTTTCCACCTAATAGTTGAACATGAATACTTTCTTTATCCGCGAGTAGGGCTAAACAATCGATAGAATTGGTGACCACCGTTGCTGGGTTGGTTAAATATGTCGCCATCGCCGTTAAACTTGTTCCACTATCGACAATAATAAAATCATTTTCATTTACTAAATGTGCGGCGGCTTCGCCAATTGCCAGTTTACGGTCGCTCAATTGTTCACGTTGCAGGTAAGGTAATGTGCTCTCTTGCACAGGAACTAATATTGCTCCTCCTCGAATACGTTGCACATCTGCCAACTCACCAAGTTTGATTAAATCGCGTCTAGCGGAGTCTCGAGATATGTTGAAGTGCAGACAGATCTGTTCTGTCGTTAGTTTTTTAGCCTTTAACAGTAATGCATGTTGTGCGAGTAGGCGTTCGTCTTGAGTCATTACATTCTCTTTATATGCCTTATAATTGCTTACAGTAACAAATTATCACACCGGTTTGTAAGTAAATTTAAGTTTTTAATTTAGTTTCGCTTAACATTGCTTATTTGTTATGGTGGATTAATTTCTAAGGAGGTGTTATGTTTACTTCAACGATGCCAAAAGTTGGTTTAGGATTATGGAAAATTGCCAACAAGGATTGTGCCCAAACGGTCTATGACGCGATTGCCGCCGGTTACCGACATTTAGATAGCGCTTGTGATTACGGTAATGAAAAAGAGGTTGGACAAGGTATAGCAAAGGCTCTTAAAGATGGCTTATGCACGCGTGAAGAGCTATGGGTTACCTCTAAGCTATGGAATACCTACCATGCCCCAGAGCATGTAAAACCTGCATTAGAGAAATCGCTGGAAGATTTGGGTCTGGATTACCTTGATTTATATTTAATTCATTTCCCCATTGCTCAAACTTTTATACCTTTTGCTGAACGATATCCACCAGGATGGTTATTTAACACCGATGATGAATCTCCAACGATGAGTCTTGCAGCTGTCTCGCTTCAGAAAACTTGGCAAGCAATGGAAAAACTTGTTGATGAGAAACGAGTCAAAGAGATTGGGGTTTGTAATTATAATTCGGCATTAATACATGACCTAATGAGCTATTCTCGGATTAAACCCTCGGTGTTGCAAATTGAATCGCATCCTTATAATACGCAGCAACGCTTAATTTCGATGTGTAAAAATTACAATATAGATGTGGTCGCTTTTTCCCCTTTAGGCGCTTTGTCATATTTAGAATTAGGTATGGCAGGTGAAAATGAAACGGTATTAGAACAACATGTGGTTCAAGCTGCTGCAAAACGTTTAAGAAAAACGCCTGCGCAAGTGGTATTGCGTTGGAACATTCAACGCGGATGTACAATTATTCCTAAAAGTAGCAAATTGGAACGACTTAAAGAAAACATTGCGCTATTTGATTTTGAATTATCAGAGCAAGAAATGGCGGCTATATCAGCCCTTAATCAGAATCGACGTTTCAACGATCCGGGGGAGTTTTGTCTTTCGGCATTTAATACGTTACACCCAATATATGATTAGTTGCTGTTCAATTTGAATCACAAATAAAGGAAAAGTAAATTAAAACAAATGGACATCCATCCTAGTTCTTATTTATTAATGGCTTGGGCTGCCACTCGAATATAAATAAATGAGTGCTTTAGATGGTTGTCCTATTTCGATTTTCTGTTCGATTCAATAAGCTGTGGCCTAAGAGAAAAGAGTGTTCATCTGTCGTCAGCTTTTCGTTTTGAATGGGGGAGGGGGGTCTCTGGGTTGAGTTTTAATTCCATTGGTACAAAACGTATACCATTACGACTTTGCTCTGTGGAGAGAGGCTCAAATCCTAATTTTTCATAGAAACCCAAAGCGTTCACCGAGGCTTTGAGTTGAATTGACTCGGCTGAACAGCGCGCTAACATGCCCTCCACTAGGCGTCTGCCAATTCCATAACCTTGGTATTCTGATCTCACATAGAGCTGAGCAATGTAATTGCCATGTCGCCATGCAATATAGCCAACTAAGCGCTGGTCCACTAAGGCCTTGAGGCTGCAATAAATCTTGGGATCGCTTGCTTGAGCGATATCCTTGACACGTGCAATACGCATTGCTTGCTGCCCTTGTGGATTTAAGTAGGGCACAACATTTGCCTCGTTTACCGATTCACCTAGTTGTAAAATGGCGGCCTGATCTTCAGGTCTAACTTCGGCAAGTACAATCTTCATCATCGTTCCGATTCAGTGTCGATAGTCTATTGATGATTAAATGCTAAACTGTCATTGAAGGCAATCAAAAGCACATAAAAATACAGATATCAGCGCCTTAGCGCTGATTCGAATTTGCCGAGTCCTGTACCGCTTTAACGGGCGATTTGGCTGGCGACGTTTTCAAGGCATTTGCGAGCCGATGAGCTAACAGCCGACAGTTGAAAGAAACCGTGAATGACCCCTAAATAGCGTTCGCAGTAAGCTTCGACGCCATTGGCGACGAGTTTTTTATAGAGCTGCTCCCCTTCATCTCTTAGGGGATCGAATTCTGCCGTCACAATAGACGTTGGCGGCAAACCTGAGAGATCTTCGCGTAGTAAAGGCGATATTTCAGGGTGATTTTGTGCGACCCCAGAATTGCCTAAATAAAGTTCAAATCCAGATAACAACATGGCAGCTGTAATCACAAAGTCTGTTCCATATTGTTGGTAGCTTGCTGATTGCCCATAAGCATCAAGCATGGGATATAGAAGAATTTGCTGACTTGGCAACCAATCGGCCTGCGTTTTTAGTCTTAAGCTGGTCACTAAAGCCAAGTGAGCGCCAGCACTATCGCCAACAAAGACGATCCGCTGTGGATCTCCGCCGTATTTTTGAGCGTGCAGACGAATGAGTTGTGCAGCCTGATAGGCGTCATCATGAGCTGCCGGATAACAATGTTCGGGAGCTAGTCGATACTGGATACACACTACAATACTGTTGGATAGCTTAGCTAATTGCCGGAGTTGTTGCTGGTGAGTATTAAAACCACCACTGATGAAGCACCCCCCGTGAAAGTAAAGTGTGATGGGGAGCGAGGCCTCATTGGAGGGTTTAAATACCTTAAGGGTTATTTGGTCAAGCTGGTCAACAAACTCCTGATACATTTCTGGACCATCGCCAGCTAATACTGTGCTTTCGATATATCCTTGTCGTCTCTGGCTAATCGGCAGACTTGAAGGATTTGGCTTGTCTGATTGGATGAACGCTTCGACTAACGCTCTGATCCCTGGTTCAATTTGATTTAACACTGCAACCTCCCATGAAGCGACTATTTAAGAGGACCAATTATAGCGTCTATCAATAAGGCTGTATATATGTACAGTCTCAAAGCGTTTAACTTAAGCGATACTTTGCCAAGGCAGCGATAGCTTGATGTTGACTAAAATGCTTGCGGTAGGCCGATATTTACTGCTTAATCGGTGTCCATGTTTGACTATTGAGCTGTAATTTTGGTGAATGGACGCCCCTCTTCGCAACTATATCTTGGCTTGGCCTGCTCTGTATTGGCATCCTGTCTGTTTGCTTTTTTGCCTTGGTATATTCATTTTTTTCCACTTGAAGCTCATAGTGGAAATTGGTTAGCTGCGCAACGAATTCTATGGAGTAGTGGCCTTATGCTGCTGTTGCTCAGCTTTACGGGTCAGCTGCCAAGCTTAGTGAGGCTGCTCCTCGATTGGCGAACATGGCCTCGTTTGTGGGCATCTGCATTGCTTGTTGGCATGCAGTTCTGGGTGTTTATTTGGGCTCCGGCTAACGGTCAAACCTTGGCTGTTGCGCTCGGCTATTTTTCGTTACCTATAATTTTGGTATTGGTCGGGCGTTTTGTTTATCAGGAAAACTTAAACTCAATGCAGTGGGCTGCGGTGAATCTGGCTGGCGGCGGGGTTGCTTATGCTTACCTGCTCGCGGAAGGCTTGTCTTGGGTGATGTTGTTGGTGGCGTTTGGTTATCCGCTATATTTTATGTTACGTCGTAAATATGCGTTGCCGGGTCATATTGCCTTCTCTATTGATAACTTATTGCTGTTGCCTCTGGCCATTGCTTATTTGTGTTTTAATCTGCCCCCGGTTTGGTCTGCGGAAACCAGCTTAACGCTATTTGTCGATTACCCTTGGATTTATTATTTGGGTTTGGGGATCGCGGGTACAATTCCAATGCTGCTATTTTTAGCGGCTTCTAACCGTTTGCCGCTAAGCTTGTTTGGTTTAATGGGGTATTTAGAGCCGCTATTGGTATTTGCTGTTGGTTGGCTATTGGGAGAGCGACTGTCGCCGGAGCAATGGCCAACCTATATTTTGATCGTTTTGGCCTTGCTGTTGTTAGCCTTCGATGGGGGGAAGCGTAGTTTGCAAGGTCGTATATCGATTAAGGCCTATAAGTAAAACTAGCTAATATTGGATGATGATCCCCGCCAACGGCAGCCAGTGCTTTGGCGGATTGAATAGAAAATTCATCCGAGGCTAAAATGTGGTCGATCCGGGTTCCATGCCAAGTGGTATATTTGCTGTAATTAATGCCACTACCAGCGGTGTCGATTGCGTTCTGATAAGTCGATAAATATTTTTGATAAAGTTTTTCTTGAACCGTCATATTAAAATCACCAGCGATAATGAAATCGCGATGTTGCTTGGCCCATGATCCCACTAGTGAAGTCTCCATGTTGCGGGCGAAGTGTAAATCAGCAAAAGCGTTCTTATCCACGTTGCGATGCAGCAAGCTAGTGATCGTTGAACGTGGTGTTTCTAAATGAATGTTCGCGAGGTGGACGACTTGGTCATTTATCGTAGTTTGGTAAAATACCGCAAAGTTTCCCCAGCCGCCAAAGGTGCTGCGCGATATGCTGCCCTGGTGCTCAAGGGGGGTTCGGCTTGCCGTACACAAGCTATCACAGTGTCGATACCAACGCGCATCAAATACTTTTTCGAGCAGGGCCAAATTTGATTCTTGCATAAACACAACATCGGGTTGATATTGCTCGACTAAATTGTGGATCTCTGCGGCATTGGCGCCGCCGCCGCTGTTTAATGTGAGGATACTCATCTCACCGCGTCGCTCGGATGGCCAATGCAGCTGAATATCTTGAAATTGAAAGAATACCACTGCGCAGAGTGCCCAGCTCAAATATTGCCATTTGGATAACTGTTTTAGCACGAATAGTGGTAATAAACTGAGGATGATCAGCCACCACCGTGGTGAAAATAATAATAAATAGCTAAGAGAGATACTAAAGGTCGTCTCTGGCCAATAGCCGAGTGTCATGATGAGTGTGGCGAGTAGTAAACTGAATAACGACAGGGTGATTGAGAAATACTTCAGTAATAAGCTCATTGTTAGCGGTTCATCCTTAAACAAACAAAAGGTGCCATCGTGATCATGCGGAGTTTGGCTTTGATTTAATGGCGTTGATGAAATTTTAATTTAATCAACTTTAACTAAGCTACAGCCTACACTCTAATATGTAAATAAGTTGTAAATTGGTTTGCTCCATATATTGCTTTTAGTCTGATGATTTTTACGAATCAAGTTGATTTCGAGGGTTAACTAAGTGAATATCTTTCAACTTACTTGCTAATTATGTGTTCCGGTGATGAAACGCTCTATGTTTAAGAGCCACGACTGATAAGGCTAGATCAATATGGTGTTCGAGCTGCTGCTGATTTTTCTTGGAGCTTTGGCTTTATTTCTATTCCGTCGAAGTTCCAGTGAGCGAGAATGGATGGATTTACCTTTGTATGATGAGTATCTGTCAAGTCATCCAGAGACAGCTTTAGCGACTGGTGCTCAGTGTTTCCATTGTCATAGTGAGCAAATTTGGGAGTATGGCGTGGATAGCCTTATGGATTATCGGCGTGAAAATGTCTGTTTAGCTTGTGGAACTCGCTTATGGCGGAGCGAGCAAGAAAGCCTTACGAAATAAGCCAGTGACTGCTCGACCATCTTCTTCAAACTTTTCTCCACTTTAGCCCTATTGGTCATTGTTTGTGATGACCAGCCAACTCGCTTAGGCCATCTTTCTATATGTCAGCCATCCTAAAATACTTGGTATTGCTTGGTGGTGAGCTTCACTCTAGCCTTGATGCTTGATTGGGGGCTGGCAAGCCTTCCATTCGAGGTGGAACTCAATCTTGCGGCCAGATAAACAGATAACTAGACAGCCACGCAACTAGCGATTGTCCTTCGACAGCTATATCGTTTTAATGGTCGAGCATTCGGTGAATGGCTTGGTTTCGTTAGGTGTCTTTATATGCCTCGGCCAGGTGTGCTTGCGTCCGGCTTGTTTTGCTAAATACATCGCTTGGTCGGCGCGTTCTAACCAGTCGTCAATGCTTTCGCTGGCTATTACGCTGGCTACGCCAGCACTAAAACTAATGGTTTGTTGATTCGGTGGAGCAGAGGGCTGGGCGAGTTGTTGTAGCAGCTGTTCACTGACGTGGTAGGCTTGGCTAAAATCTGTGTTTGGCAAAAGAATTAGAAATTCTTCTCCGCCAAAGCGAAATACTTGATCGCTGACTCGTACATTGTTTTGTAAATAAGTGGCAAACCAAACCAAAACTTTATCCCCAACATTATGGCCATGTTGATCATTCACTTGTTTAAAGAAATCGATATCTAACATGATGATACTACTGACAACATTGTTATGTTTGTAGTGTTGTTTTGCGACTAGTAGTTCCTCGTATAGGGCGCGGCGGTTATAGCAGCGAGTCAGGGTATCCTTAAAGGCGAGTTCTTTTAATTCGGTGTTTTGTTTCATTAGTAACCGAGCTAAACCCCAAGCAAAAAAATGTGACACGATTACGCTAAGGCTAAAGCGCTGGGCGATATGGCTGCCCAAGTGCTGAAAGCTTAATCCAATAGCTGCGAGACTGAGCGCCATAACGAGACGCTCGGCCAGTTTTAAGGGCAGGCGAACAAAGCAAGCTAGAATTAATGGCGGAACAAAAAACTCACCATGCATTTCGGGAAGAATTAAGGCCAGCAGTACTGGTGGAATCGCTAATAATAGAAACCAGAAATCGGCGACTTTATAATCTTGAGAGTTGGGCCGAGTGAGCATTAAGTAAACCGATGCCAGCAGAGTAGACATGCAAGGGAGAATGATGATCCCAAACAAAAAGTTATTATAGAAAATATGATGGACAGAAAAATACACGCAGGGAAACAGCCCTGCCACGTGCATCATTAGACTTATTTTCTTTTCTGGAAAATTCGCGGGAGCCCATTGAGATAACATCAGGTTAACGGTCCCTTCTTGGTTGTTGGTTAATCCTTACTGAATAACCATACTACCTTCTAACTGTAAACTTAACTTGTCACTTTAGTCAAATTATTGATTATATTTTTTTGACATTACCCTCACCGTTCTGATACCCGGTAATAATTTGCAGGTTTGCTGTTGTAATAATTGTAAAAATGCTTGTAAGGCTGGGGCGTTTCTCAGGCTTAATGGGTAAGCTGCGTACATTGGTCGCCATAAGGCTTGCTGCAATGGCAGGGCACATATTAACCGTTGTTTTACATAGTGATCAACGGCCCAATAAGGCATCGCGGCAATGCCCATGTCAGCGGCTACCATTTGCACTAACATCGCTGGATTATCGGCGTGTTTACGGTGTTTCATCTGAAGATTCTCGGGCGTTAAAACGAAGTTGTATATGTCTAAACGTTGCGGATTTACTGGGTAACTGATTAGTGTATGTGGACAGAGATCAGCGGCGCTAAGCTCAGTTTTACTGCTGAGTGGATGAGTTAATGGGCAAATGATGACCATTTCATATTCGAATAGAGGTTGGTAGTGGATGTCCTCCTGCGGTGAAACTTGAGAGGTCAGCAATAAATCAGTTTCGCCTTGCTGTAATAGCGGCAACCCATCGTAGTTTAGGTCTTGGCAAAGGTTACTTACAACCTCTGGCCAAGCTTGTTTAAATTGTTGCAGGCTTGGTAATAACCATTGGAAACAAGCATGGCAATCAACGCTGATGTTGAGCCTGCTTGAATGCTGGTTGCCGCTAATTAATGTTTGTTCTAGCTGGCCTATAAGGGGCAAAACCTGTTCGGCGAGCGCCAGCACTTGCTTGCCGGGTTCGGTTAATTGTATCGCTTGTCTTTTCCTAAGTAGTAAGTGGACGCCAAGCTTTTGTTCCAAACCCTTGAGTTGATGAGAGAGAGCCGATTCACTAACAAATAGTTTGGCTGCGGCGCTTTTCATCGAAGGGCTGCTGGCAAGGGCTTGTAGGCTACGTAAGTGTTTAATTTCTAACATAAGTTCAACAGAGTACCAGTGCTATTAGCGATTAAGTCGCAAGCTTAGGAGCTTGGACTTTGCTTGTATAGTTAGCGGCGATTTTAGTTTCCTTAAATTAAATTAAATTCATTTTAAATGCTCTTGATGTTAAATCATGGCTGTATACGTAGTCCTAACTTCCATTTTATGCTTTCTAAATTGAATTTAATTCATTTTTGTTTGAATACTTTGCAATTGTAATTGGCGGCTTCGCTTGCCAGTATGGAGCTGTATACATCTAGACGGCTAAAAGGATTGGTTTATGACTATCACACATATTTTGGGTTACCCCCGTATTGGTAAACAGCGTCAGTTGAAGTTTGCCTTAGAGGCATATTGGCGGGGGGAATCTTCGCAACAGCAGTTACTGGAAGTGGGGCGGCAGATCCGCCAACAAAATTGGCAAGCTCAGCGAGACAGTGGTCAAGCTTGGGTGACCGTTGGTGATTTTGCTTGGTATGACCAAGTGTTGAATACTTCCTTATTATTAGGGAATCTACCACAGCGCCATCGCTCTGCTGAACTAAATTTAGACACGATGTTTGCTATTGCCCGTGGTCAACAAGGTTGCGGGTGCAACCATGCAGCATCGGACATGAGTAAGTGGTTTAATACCAATTATCACTATATTGTGCCGGAGTTTTCTGCCAATAGTGAGTTTAGTTTGCAATGGTCACAATTATTTGACGAAATTAAAGAAGCCTTGGCTTTAGGTCATAAAGTGAAACCTGTGTTACTAGGGCCGGTGTCCTATCTATATTTGGGGCGCAATGATGTAGCCTGCAGTGAGCCATTCGAGCGGGTCACTTTGCTACCGAAATTAATCCAGGTCTATCAGCAGATCTTGCAAGGTATCGCCGCGCTGGGGGTTGAGTGGGTGCAGCTAGACGAGCCTATCTTAGGTTTAGAATTAGAAGCGCAGTGGCAAGATGCTTTATTGCAGGCCTACAACAGCCGTTTAAGTCCCTGTAACTTATTATTAACTAGTTATTTTGACGATATCTTAAGTAATACAGGGCTGATTAAGCAGCTGGCGGTAGATGGTTTACATCTCGACTTAAGTGCTAGCGCTGAACAGCTTGAACCAATATTGAGTGATTTTCCCGAGAACTGGGTATTGTCGGCTGGCGTGATCAATGGTCGTAATGTATGGCGAGCCAACTTACCCGTCTTAGCTGAGCGCTTGGCAGCGGCCAAGCAACAATTGGCGGATCGTTTATGGTTGGCCAGCTCCTGTTCGCTGTTGCATAGTCCGATTGATTTGAATGCTGAAACCGAGTTAGCCGAAGCAAAGCCTCGCTTGGCCTTTGCCGAGCAAAAGTTAGAGGAATTGCAATGCTTGGCTGCCGTGATTGATGGGGATGCAGCGGCTCAGCTTAAAGCTCAGCAATATAGCGCTGCGGTGCAGGCGCAAAGCCTTGCAACTGAGGGAGAACTACAACAGCAAATTCAGCAATTCTCCTTGTTACAGCGAGAGCGTGGGCAAAGCTTTGCCCAGCGCCAAGTTATTCAGCAGCAAAGTTTAGCCTTACCTGCGCTGCCCACGACTACTATCGGCTCATTCCCTCAGACCACCGAAATTCGTCGCCAGCGGCGTGAGTTTAAGGCTGGTTTGCTAAGTCCAACAGACTATCAGGCGGCCATCGCCGAGCACATCCGGGAGGCGATCAAGCGTCAAGAGAGGCTTGGTTTAGATGTATTGGTACATGGCGAAGCTGAACGCAACGATATGGTGGAATACTTTGCCGAGTTACTCGATGGCTTCTTGGTGAGTCGTTTTGCTTGGGTGCAAAGTTATGGTTCTCGTTGTGTGAAGCCGGCGATTATTGTTGACGATATTAAGCGCAGTAAACCCCTAACCGTTGCGTGGGCAAGCTATGCACAATCGCTGACGCAAAAACCGGTAAAAGGCATGTTAACGGGTCCAGTAACCATGCTGACCTGGAGCTTTGCGCGTGAAGATCTGAGCAGAGCGCAAATCGCAGAACAGATTGCTGTTGCTTTAAATGAAGAAGTGGCCGACTTACAACAGGCGGGGATCCAGATCATTCAAATTGATGAGCCTGCGATCCGTGAAGGTATGCCTTTAAAACGCAGTCAATGGTCTGCTTATTTAGATTGGGCGGTGGCCGCTTTTAAACTATCGGCGGCCAGTGCCAAGCCGGAGACGCAAATTCATACCCATATGTGTTACAGCGAGTTCAACGATATTATGCAGGCGGTTGCTGCCTTAGACGCAGATGTGCTTACTATCGAAACCTCACGCTCGGCAATGAGTTTATTACAGGCCTTCGAGCACTTTGCCTATCCAAATGAGATCGGCCCCGGGGTTTATGATATTCACTCACCCAACATTCCGAGTGTTGCAGACATGAAGGTATTGATTGATAAGGCGGCCAAATGGATCCCTTGGCAACGTTTATGGGTGAATCCCGATTGTGGTTTGAAAACCCGGAATTGGAAAGAAACTGAGTTAGCTTTGCAAAACATGGTGCAGGCGACGAAGGAGTTACGCGCCAGCTTAGTTTAAGCTTTGCTTAAAGCCATCGCTTAAAACCCTTGTTTATTCGGGGGTATTTGAGCAATGACTTCGGCTGGCTTTGCACCTACACTCAGGGTTTAAGATCCCTGTAGTGAGCATCTATGCCCAAGGCTAAATTTATTTCTGGTGATATTTTCCGGCACATTGTGTTGATGTCCTCCACTAATGCGATCGGTTTAACGGCCTTATTTTTGGTTGATTTAGCCGATCTGTTTTTTATTAGCTTGTTGGGGGAGGCCGAGCTTGCTGCTGCCGTGGGTTACGCTGGTACGATTGCTTTTTTTACCACCTCTTTTACGATTGGTTTGTCGATTGCCATGACCGCTCTGGTCTCTAAGGCAATTGGCCAACAGGATAAAAGCCGCGCTCGCCAGTTAGTGACCAATGTGCTAGCAACGGGTTTTTTGATCAGTAGCTTGGTGGCTGGCTTAGCGTGGATTTTTACCCCCGAATTATTAACGCTAATTGGTGCGAAGTCGCGTACCCATGCCTTGGCGGTAGAATATTTACATATTTTATTACCTTCTTTGCCTATCTTAGGCATGGCGATGAGTGCGGGGGCTGCATTGCGCTCGGTGGGGGATGCAAAACGGGCGATGTGGTCTACTCTCGCTGGCGGTGGGGTGAATGCCTTACTCGACCCCTTGTTCATTTTTGCTTTAGGCTTGGGCTTGCCGGGCGCGGCCATCGCTTCGGTTGTCGCACGCTTTGCGGTAGCTGGGGTGGCTCTGTCCGGTGTGATCAGTAAACATCAGTTAATCTCTGCGTTTCGTATTGGCGGCTTGATTGACGATTTACGCGGCATTTTAAAGGTTGCATTGCCAGCGATGATGACCAATGTTGCAACCCCAATGGGGAATGCTTATGTGACTGCCGCGATTGCTCACTTTGGTGATGCTTATGTGGCTGGATGGGCGGTGGTTGGGCGGATCATGCCAGTTGCCTTTGGCATGATTTTCTCTCTGTCGGGAGCGATTGGTCCAATTGTTGGGCAAAACTTTGGCGCGCATGCCTACCCTCGAGTGAAAGAGGCGCTCAGTAAAGCGCTGTGGTTTAACGTGGTTTATGTACTGGCCATTTCTTTGCTGCTGTATGGCTCGAAAGACTTGCTGATTGCGGCCTTTGGCGTGAGTGGTGATGCAGCCTCGGTGATTGATTTTTTCTGTACTTGGGTTTGTTTCAGCTTTGTGTTTAATGGGGCCATGTTTGTCGCCAACGCAGCGTTTAATAATCTTGGTTACCCAAGTACTTCAACCTTGCTCAATTTTGGTAAAGCGAGTCTTGGGACGATTCCTTTTGCTTATTTTGGTGGGCAGTGGTTTGGTGCTCTAGGTGTACTCGCGGGCCAAGCTGTGGGGAGTATTGTATTTGGTTTGCTTGGCTTGTGGATGGCTTATTACATCGTGACTCGGGTCACCAATAAACATCTTGCGAAGCAACAGCTCGAGGCGCAAAACCTAGAGCCGCAAAACCTAGAGCCGCGGGTACCCTTAACACCATTTTGTTCAAGTCGTGCTTATATGTGTGCCGAAGCAGAAGTCGATCAATTGAACGATCCTGCACCTACGCCTAAATAAATCGGCTGGTGAGATGATCGTGATGATTGCTTGGCATTGCGAATTAGCAATAACCAGCTTCGGCTGGTTTTTTTGGTAAATGCGCTTCGGCCGGGAAGGGTTTGAACTGCTGGATTGGATAAGCCAGTAGAGTTGACTTCTGTGGTGAATGCCAGTAAACATCCTTTAGCTCAGCCATTCATAAAAAATACTAATTTATCTGTTGATTGAAACGGATTGGCTTGGTTGGTTTTGCTAAGCGCTATATAAGGAAGATCTGTGGAGAGGGAAACAGCGGTGAATATGTTGTTATTTGATTTGGACGATACTTTAGTCGATGACGGTGTCGCTACCCGTTTGGCGGCCGAAGCTTTATTTCAACACTACTGGCCAGAGCAACAAGCTCAGGCGCTGCAGCATTGGCAACGGGCCTTAAAATTATATTATCCGGCGTTTTTACAAGGCCAGATGAGCGCTGCAGAAATGCGTCAAGCTCGTGCCCGGGAAGTGTTACAGCAGCCGCAACTGAGCGCGGCGCAAGCGGAACAGGTTTTTGAGTATTTCATGCAGCAATATATCGCATCAACCCAGCTTTATCCCGATACTCTTGCCTGTCTAAAGGAGTTGCAGCAGCAAGGTTGGCGTTTAGCACTGATATCCAACGGCCCCGAAGAGATGCAGCAGCGAAAGGTAAAGGCTGCGGGTTTAGTGGATTTTTTTGAGTTTGTATTAACCGCCGAAGTGGCGGGGGCAGCCAAGCCTAAACTTGATATTTTTAAGCATGCTTTGCGCTTAGCAAATTTACCTGCGGCTCAATGCTGTTATATTGGGGATCATCTAGAGAAGGATGCTCAGGCCGCCTTTGCTGCAGGTTTGAGCAGCATTTGGTTGCAGCGGACCGATAGCGCTGAAGTTGTTGCGTGGCCTTATCCGGATGTGAATTGGAAAGTTGCTTGTCTGGCTCAGCTTAAACAGTGCATTTAGCGCTAAATAAAGGCACAGGCAAAGATGATGTTGTTAATTGTTCAGGGAGTTGTATGAGATTCGCCAGTTTGTGGGATTGGTTGGTTGATAGCTTAGCGTTTTATCGTCAGCATATTATTAGTTTTGCGGCAATGGTATTACCCTTCGCTATTCCATTTTCTGCGTTACAGAGTGGTTATGTGTATGACGTTTCACACCCTTCGGTATTGCAATATTGGATATTTATTTGCTTGGGTTTACTCTGCCAGCCAATCTATCAAGGTGCGAGTATCTTGTATATTCGAGCTCAGCTAAACCAGCAGCCTTGGAGTATTGCTCAATGCTTTCAAGCGTCGCTTAGTATCTGGCCAAGGCTATTTGTGGTGGTATCGATCAGCTTTAGTTTAGTGATGCTTGGTCTTAACTTTTTTGTTGTTCCCGGGCTTATCTTTGCGAGTCGTTTGTTATTTGCCGATTTGAATTGTGTTTTATATAAACGCTCTCCTTTGCAATCGCTTAATGATAGTTGGCGGCAAACGGATGTGATCAAATGGCCGCTGTTAGCCGGTGTGATTATTGTCTCTGGCATTAGCATATTACCAGTATGGGCAATTGATCACTGGTTAGTTGCGCAACATGCCAGCAACTTTTGGTTTTTTGCCAATAAAGTGTTGGGGCAATTATTGGATGTATTTTTTCTAGTGTTTGCTTATCGTGCCTATTCTGGCATCAGTGATGTAACAGAGGAGCCTTAAGTGAGCCAGCTCGAACCATTAACATTACTCAACTATCCCAACCCGATGTTGTCTCAAGTTGCTGAACCATTGCATTTTCCGATGAGTGCTGAGCAACTTCATTGGATAGAGCGTTTGCGTTTTACCATGATACAGGCCAACGGAGTAGGGATTGCCGCGCCGCAAGTCGGGCGCGCATGGCAGTTGATGATTGTGGCTAGTTCGCCAAATGCACGTTATCCAGATGCGCCGGAGCTAGCACCGTTTGTGTTGTGTAATCCTCAGATCAAGCAATATAGCGAACAACAACAGTGGGGTTGGGAGGGTTGTTTAAGTGTTGCTGGACAACGCGCAAAAATAGCCCGTTCGCAAGCCGTTTGGTTGGAATATCAGGATTTACAAGGCGAATGGCAACAGGCGCATTATCAGGGCTTTGTGGCACGTATTATTCAGCATGAATATGACCATCTGCAAGGTTTATGCATCGTTGATCGCGTTAGCGAAGATACTTTGCTGATCACTGAGCAGCAGTATTTGCAAGACTTTAGCTAACGATAAATTGCTGCTGTTGAGCACGTAACTCATAACCCGCCTGTTGCAGTCGTTGGGTGAGTTTATCTTGGTCTAGTGCGTAAAACTGACACAATTCGCTGAAGCTGCCGAAGTCATTTCTAATTTGCATGTTCACGATACTCAGTAAAATGTGAACATCCATTGTTTCGATGCGTTGTTGGTCTAACATTATACTTTTCCTCTGATGGCTGAACCTATGCTTTAAATCGCGAGTTAAAGAGCAAGTGTCTCTGCCTCGACCCGTTTCAAATCAGCTTTTTATTGAAGAAATTAGCCACGCGATGGACACTGGGTTCAACAAGTGCGATGGCACCGTCGATCAGGATCTGGTCGCTTAATTAGCGTTTGCTGATTAAACTGCACGTCTAAATGATAATTATTATCATTTAGACGTGCAAGTGTTTTATCGATTTTTGTTGTGTTTGTGTCAGTTGGTGCTGCTTTATTTTTTGGATATGGAAGTTATAGAGTAAAATCATGTCACGATCACTGAACTTGATGGCGGGTCTTGAGTGCTTGGCAATGCTTTTTGCGGGTGCTTGTTGGTGATTGGTGTGCTGTTTCCTATGATTTAGCGAGATAGGGGGGAGTTTCTCTAGCTTGTCTTACTGATATGAACCACTAACGGTTTAAAATAATGAGGATGGGCAATCGCTACTTAACGCCATTGCCTCATTACAGGGATGAATTATGTTTCGACGTTTTACAGTATTAGGCCTTTTGCTGGTGGTAGTGGTTGGCTGTTCCAGCATTATCATTCAGCAGTTTGACCAGCGCTTTGGTCAAGCTACGGTGCAGACTCGGATTTATTCAGAAGATTACCCACCTAGCGCAAACTTCCTAGAAGAAGTGAAACCAATCCTCGACCAACGCTGTGTGATGTGTCATGCCTGTTATGATGCGCCCTGTCAGCTCAAGTTAACTTCTGCTGCGGGCATCGACCGAGGCTTGACCACTGCACGGGTGTATAACTCCAGTCGTTTGATCGCCGACCCTACCAGTCGCTTATATACCGATGCGCGTTCTACTCAAGCTTGGCGTCAGAAAGGTTTTAACCCAGTGCTGAATGAGCGGATCCAAAGCGAACAGGCGAACCAGGAAGGTGGTCTGATGTATCAGGCGCTGAAGCAAAAGCGAGATTTTGTTGATAGTCAGCAAGATATTCTCGATCCCAATGCCTATGATTTTGCCTTAGATCGCGCTCAACAGTGTGTTGGTATCGAGGAATATGCCTCTAAGGTTCAGGCTTCTCATCCAGAGTGGGGCATGCCCTACGGTTTACCAGCGCTCAGTGATGCCGAGTTTGATAGCCTCACGGCATGGCTTGTGAGCGGAGCGCCAATGGCTGACGATTTGCAGCATCACCAACAGTTTGCAGCGCAAGTTAAACGTTGGGAAGCATTGCTTAATGGTGATTCACTAAAAGAACAATTGATGAGTCGCTATCTGTATGAGCACTTGTTTATCACTCATCTTTATTTTGACGATTCACAAAGTAAACGTCCGGCTTTTTTTAAACTGGTTCGTTCGCGCACCGCACCCGGTTTTCCGGTCGATGAAATCGCAACCCGCCGACCTTATGACGACCCTGGGGGGGCGCGGGTTTATTACCGTTTAATGCCTGAGCGTGAGAGTATAGTGGTGAAGACCCACATTCCTTATCATCTTGATGAAGCGCGAGCAGAACGCTGGAAATCTTGGTTTTTGGCTGACAATATTAAAGTTGAACAATTACCGTCTTACCAGCCTGATGTAGCAGGAAATCCTTTTGTAGCCTTTCGAGATTTTCCGGTTAACTCGCGCTATCGCTTTATGTTGGATGACGCGGAAACCTTCATTATGGGTTTCATGAAGGGGCCAGTCTGTCGAGGACAGGTGGCTTTGAATGTGATTCAGGATCATTTTTGGGTGTATTTTGTTACGCCTGCTCATCAGTATGAAAAACTACAGGCCGACTTTTTAGCGGCTCAAAGTGAGCACTTGCGGATGCCCTCGGTAGAGCAGAGTAACGTTTTGCCACTGAGTACTTGGATCTCGTATTCGAAACGGCACCGCCAATATATGGAAGCGCGGATCAAGAGCCAGCAAAACTGGTTGAAGGAAGATGCTGGCCGCATAGATTTAGATTTGATCTGGGATGGTGATGGTAACAACAGCAATGCTGCGCTGACGATTTTCCGTCATTTTGATAGTGCCAGTGTGGTACGAGGTTCGGTGGGTAAGCCACCTAAAACGGCTTGGATCCTCGATTATTCCCTGTTTGAACGGATCCATTATTTATTGGTGGCAGGCTACGATCCCTATGGTAACTTGGGGCATCAACTGGTAACACGTTTATATATGGATTTCTTACGTATGGAAGGTGAGTTTAACTTTGCTTCTTTGTTACCAGCGCAAGCGCGTTATGATGAGTTACGTCGTTGGTATGTTGATGCTGACAAAGAAATCATTAAGTTTGTTGAGTCGCGCCCGCAAGAAGCTTTCTTTAAAAGCTCGGTTCACTATAACCAAGATTTGCCCTATAAGCAGCAGTTATACAATAAGTTATCAACCAAGCTTGCTGCGGTACAGAGTTCGAAGTACCAAATTGATCCGATCCATTATTCGCGAGCGGTGAATGATTTTGCTTCCCAGCTGGCGGCCTGGAAGGGGGGAGCGATCAAATGGTTACCGCAAGTGGTGTTTATTCAGGTGGTTCAGCCAGAAAGTTCACAGAGCCAGTATTTTACGCTGCTCCGAAATAACGCCCATGCCAACATCTCTAGCTTGTTCTTGGAAGATAAATATCGTTTGCCAGATAATGATACGCTGACTTTGTTGCCTGGGCTTGTGGGGGCCTACCCCGCTGCTTTTTGGCAAGTACAAGAAAGCGAATTAAAGCAATTGCAACAGCAGCTGCTGCATGTGAATAACGAGTTGGCTTACCAGCAATTGATGAAGCGTTTTGGGGTTCGCCGAACTAGCTCAGAGTTTTGGCCCTATAGCGATAGATTGCATCAAGCCTATTTGCAGGCCGAGCCAATTAGTGGCGGGATCTTCGATTATAGCCGTTTAGAAAATCGTTAGTTGACGGCACCGGCGAGCCCTAAGTTAGGGCTCGCATTTGTTGAGTAATCTTCAGGCATGCCGGATCCACCGATGTGCAGAGCCATCCGGCCATTGCATGGTTAAACCATTGTCGGTCTTTGTTTTGCCTGAGAACTTTTTTAGCATGCGGCCAAACAGCAGCCAAACAGCAGCCAAACAGCAGCCAAAGCCCTACCTAGGGGAAGGAGAGGGCAAACAAGGTTGTGGCTATAAAAATTAGCGTCGATGCTGGTAAAGGCGGTGATGGCTCCGCTGATAACATTCCGGTGGAGCCAACCCCGATCCCAGTCAACAGCGCTAGGCTCTTTTTGAACCCCAAATTCATACCAAGCTGATTCATGATATGAGTAAGTTATTGCGCAGAGTAAACCTGCCGATAGCGAGGTATCAAGTGCAGTCATTCGTGGCTCTCATGAGAAGATACATCACGCAGTTCGCGGTGATTTAGACGAGTAACAATCAACCGATAATGAGTTAGATTGGTATCAGTCCAAAACTCATTACCATTAGTTTATTTGGCGATGGCGCAACCGATGCTGATATGGCAAATCATGTCACTGCCTATCGATTATTCATGTTTTCGCTTATGCTCATCCCGAATCCCTAACGTTTGGGTTGTGATTGAAATTTCGAGGGCTGGGGTCGTTCGCTCGCTTCGAGAGCAAAGTCTCTCAATCACGTCATCGAGAGCAAAGGGTGCGGCACGGCGAGTGCCGCAACTCCCTTCGGTCTATTGCTCAAAGGGAGGGTTATTGGCGGAACGCTTCGGGCCGAGTTTCATTGAGGCGGGAGGCTTAAGCCTTAATCTGCGGCTTGTAATATTTCTTTTAAGGCAAACATCCCATTTAATGCTGCTGGAAAGCCAGCATAAACCGACATTTGTAAGATCACCTCTTTAAGCTCTGCTTCGCTGCAACCGACATTGAGCGCCGCTTGCAGGTGTACCTTGAGCTGGGGTTGGCAGTTGCCCATGGCGGTGAGAGCCGCAACGGTGGCAATTTCTCGTGATTTCAAATCGAGTCCCGGTCGGCTGTAAATGTCGCCAAAGGGATACTCGATGGTATATCTGGCTAAATCGGGGCAGATGTCTTTCAGGCTTTCGATCACTTGATGGCCGGCTTCGCCATCAATTTTACTCAGTTGTTCCAGGCCGATTTGGTATCTGGTGTTGTCCATGGGCAAGCTCCGTTTCTGTATTGAGAAACCACACTGTACAACTTCGAGTTCACTCTAAGTCAAGCGCTACTTGGCGATGATACCAATTTATTTTTTGCTCCAATGCCGCGAGGTGTTGTTGTTGGGATTGAATATGCGTGCTCAGCTTGGCTTGATGTTGTTCGAGCAGGGCTTGGCGGTTGGCATGGGTGCTTGGGCCTTGTTCGCGTAGTCGGGCATATTGCAAAATGTCGCACAGTGGCATCGCGGTTTCTTTTAAACGAATGATGAAGTTAGCCCACTCTAAATCTTGTAGATGGTAGTAGCGATGGCCACTGGCATTGCGTTGGATGCCTTTAAGTAAGCCTATCTTCTCGTAATAGCGCAGCGTATGCGCCGATAAACCACTGCGTTGAGAAAATTCTTTAATGTTCATCGATGGTTCCTTGAATTGGCGTTCTGTTCGTTGGTTAGTTGCGTAGTTAGCTTTTGTGGGGGCTAAGTAACAGTGATAAACCAAAGCCGACAAATACCCCGCCAGTGATTCGATGAAATAGACGACTCACATTTTGTTTTCGTAAATAAGGGCTGAGCTGCTTGCTGGTGAGTGCATAGACCAACAGCGCGCTGAATGAGCATAGGGCAAAGGTGCCGCCAAGCAACAAAAATTGCTCTGGCATTGCTTGATCGTGGTGGATGAATTGCGGAAACAAGGCAGTATAAAATGCAATGGCTTTTGGATTACTCACGCCAACAATATAGGCTTCGCGAAATAGCTTTTTGCGACTGATTGTATCAAGTTGGGGGGGAGCATCGTTGCTTAAACTCAGGGTTCGGCTGGCAAGCCAAGACTTTAAGCCAAGATAAATAAGGTAGATCCCGCCGACGACTTTGATCGCCGTGAACATCACTGTGGATGCTAAGATAATTGCGCCGAGGCCCGCCGCCGATAAGCTGGCCAAGCAGAGCATCGCGGTGATATTGCCCAGGATCCCACTGAGGGAATAATTCACACCATAGTTGGCGGCGTTTTTTACCACCAACAATACTGCGGGACCGGGTGAAAAGGTAGCCGCCAAACAGAGTAATAAAAATAGCCAATAATCCATATTGTTTCTCCTATATTGTGCTCTTCGGTGGTGCTGAGTTGACAGCGCTGATTAAGCGCGCTGACTCAACAACATACCGCCGCCCATGGTGATCAGCAATCCGCCGGTTACTTTAGCCACCCGTCGCTCAAAGTTCTGGAAAGAAAAGCGCTTGCCTAAATAGCCGATGGCGTATGCGTAGCTCAGGTGAACACTGGTCACAATGCAACAAATGCTGATAAACATCAGATAAAACTGCCCTTCGGTGGCTTGTTCGGTATTCAGAAATTGTGGGAGGAAGGCCGATAGAAAAATTAAGGTTTTCGGGTTACTGGCGGACACGCTAAAGGCTTCGATAAACAAGGCCCAGAGAGAGCGTTGACTCTGTGGCTTGGGGCTTGGGCTGGTATGGCTTGAAACGTTAAGGGATCTGAGGCTTTTGATCCCGAGATATATTAAGTAAATACCGCCCAGCAGCTTCATGACCATAAACCAAAAAGGAAGGGCTTGGATCAGTTGTCCAATACCAATGGCAACTAAATAAACGATGATCGCTTGGCAGCTTAAATTCCCGAGAATGGTGATGAAGGCCGATTGCCACCCCCGTTGAATGCTGTTTTTTAGCACTAATAATACATTGGGTCCCGGCGACAGGGTGGTGATCAAATAGGCCAGACAGAACATCAGCCAGAGATGTAGATCCATTCGATTATTCCTAAATAACAGGATGACTTTTAAGCATTGAACCACCCCCTTCGCTCAACTTGTGTGTTGCTGAGAAAATGTGCAAATTCACGAGGGTATGCTTGCATTAAATGCCAAGGCGAGAGTGATAGCAAGTGCTTATTTCGCTAAAATAATCAAAGAGTAAGCACTTGTTTACCAACAAAAGCGGAGCCTTTGGCGAGACTGACTATGATTGCTTGTTTTGGCAGTTTTTTATGTTTTAGCGGCAACTTTGTCAGCGCCAAAGCAGCGCAATCTCGTTTAAGACAAATTGCGCTTATCAGCTTTGGTAGAGTGACAGCTTGAGGACTCTCGCCTTTGATTCGCCGTAACAATGTTTTGTAGTAAGGCGACAGAGTCAGTTTAGCTTGCCAAAAACTCCAAGGCTGGCGAGGTTTTTGTTGGAATAAATTCAGTCACCTCATATTCAGCTAGTTGATGGATCTTGAAAGGGTCCTCGGCCAAGATCGCATCTAGGGCGGTGCGGCTATCGGCTTGCGCGAGGATCACTCCACCGGTGCGCGGTACTTTGCGACCAGACGCCAGAAATACTCCGGCGGCGTAGTGGCGATCTAAATATTGGATATGGGCATCTAAGTGTGTTTCTACGTCTGCTAAATCGCAGATGTAGTTCAGTGAAACAATAAACATCTTGCTCCTTTGCGGGTGCGGTTGGTGATGAGTAAGGACGCTTGAAATGTGCGTGATTTCAGCTTCAATTTATTACTTTCAAGCCTAAGTTTCAAGCGCTTGCAGTGATATAGCTCCGCTCTGCTTTGACTCAGTTAAGTTTGATTTATTTGAACACTTGGCAGCGTATTTTCCTGATGCTTTCTCTGCTAGCTACTGTTTTGTGACTCGATTAAATTTATTTTAAGCAAATGAGGTGTCATGCAGTCGGCAATATTGCCGCTATTTACGGTTTTGGCGGACTGACAACAGTATTAATTTCACGACGGCTTGTTTATGCTAGAGCCATCTTATGTGACTGGTAGCTATCTATGTTTAAAAAATTCTCTGTTTATAGCGCAATTTGTTGTTTGTTTTGGGTGATACCCAGTTTGGCAGACCAGCTTCAGCCGGAAAAAGTCGCCACCCTTGTTCTCGAAAATGGCGCACGAGTGCAACTCAACGACGATTTCACTTGGGAGTATGTGTTTGTAAAGTCTGCTAATGAGGTGAGTGGCCAAGCGACAAAGAGTGCTGCTTTAGCGACTGTAGAAGCTGTCGAAAAGCCAGCCGCTGGGTCGGCTACGGAGCTTTCTGCTCCCTCGGTAAGTTTGAGTTCGGCGGCCATCGCTCAGGCCGATCTATTGAAGTCTACGGCTAAAAATGGGGTGAAGGTGAGTTTGCTGAGTAGCCAGTGGGATGCTCAGGATCGCCTGGGTTTAAACTTTGAATTGGTAAATACCGGCAGTAAAAATTATGTGCAGGTTGCACTAGCAGTGAGCCTATTTGCAGATTCGGGTGATTTGCTGAGTAAGCAAGAGCTAAAGGTTTGGCAAGCCATCTTTAGACTGCCCGAGAGTTATTTGCGTAAGGGACAAACTCGCAACAGTGACACCATCTGGTTGGAAGGTGTTGATAAAGCGCAGTGGCAAAAACAATTGCTGACGCTGAAAATAACCGAGATGGACTCTCGCTGATTTGATGATTTACAACTCATGCTATGAGATTTGCTTGTTACTGGCCTAGCAGGTCATATCAATCCTTTATCGTGAATTACTTGCGCTGATGCTTTTGAAAACGCCAGAGCTTGTTACTTTTTTGAGTTCAGCCTATGTCCATGTCGACTCCTGATCGGCGAGCCTCGCCTGAATAAACAAGCTGTGCGAGGCTTCACTTGTGCTAAATCATCTGCTGATGGGCTGCGATGAGCTTCAGTATTTCGGTTTGCCTTTAGCGTCCCAATAAACTTCATGTTTCGGTCATATAACTGACACTTTTCCAGCCTAGTCTTGAATTCGAAATTGCACGCGAGTGCAAAGCATCGATCACTAGAATTAATCAAGACAAGGAGAATCCAATGTTCCAACGGACACTAATGGCCAGCACCCTGATGCTCGCTTCGCTGGCTGTAAATGCTGATGAGCTGGTGATTGCAGCTCGTGATAGTAGTTATGGAGACGCCATGCAGTATGTGGTGGACCAGTATGAGAAAGCCCACCCAGACACCAATATTACTCTGGTCAAGCGTCCCAGTAAGGGCTTGTACGAAAGTGTGGTGCTGTCGATGCGTGAAAAAACCGGTCACTATGATGTGATTCTAATGGATGACACCTGGGCGCCGGAGTTTTTTGCAAACCAGTGGCTAAGCCCGCTATCCGATGCCGTCGCCGATCCGGATTTTGTTCAGGCACCGTTCAATATTGGCCGTTATCCAGATGCCAAGGGCTCGGTCTATGCCTTACCCATGGTGGGGAATGTTGCCATGTTTGCCTGGAACCGTGCGTTGTTTGAGAAAAATCATTTGAGTCAGCCCCAATCTTGGTCAGAGGTATTGGCGGCGGCGAAGACGATTAGTCAAAGCGCAGACGTGAAGGGCTTGGTTTTCCGAGGTGTGAAAGGCAACCCGATTGTGACCGGTTTTTTACCGATCCTTTGGGGCTATGGTGCCAATGTGGTCGATTCATCAGGCAAGGCAAGCTTAGACTCGCCGCAAGCCAAACAGGCCTTAGAAACCTTCCTTGCCATGAAGCAATACGCGCCGCGTGGTGTTGAAGTGTATAACGCCGATGAAGTTCGTGATGCTTTACAAAAAGGCAGCGTCTCCATGGCTATTGAAGTGTGGCCTGCCTGGGTGCCAAATCTGGACAATGCAAGCGTGTCGAATGTGGTGGGCGAGATGGAAATTATGGCGCCCCCTGCAGAGGTAGGTCAGCCTTCCCCGATGTTGGGGATTTGGCAATTGGCGATTCCTGCTGATGCCAAGCATAAATCACAAGCCGAAGCCTTCCTGAGGTTTGCCACCAGCGCTGATATTCAGAAAGATTTGGCGCTTCACTACGGTATACCGCCTACCCGTACCAGCACGTATTTCGATAAAGATGTGGTTGCTAAATATCGTTGGTACCCACAACAAGCCGCAGCATTGAAAACCGGTAAAGCACGTCCACGCATTCAAAACTGGGCAGAAGTAGAGAGTGTACTCGGTGATTTCTTGCAAATGGCGATGATGGGGCAAATGTCGGCCGAACAAGCCTTAAAGCAGGCGCAACGTCGCATTGAGCGAATGATTAAAGGTTAATTTTGTTGGATACAGGCCTTGTAAGCTGTGCTGGCAAGGCCTTGTTGGATCGGGTGTATGTTATTTGAAAATCGTAAGCAATTAGCTCTGTTGCTATTGCCAGGCTGTATTATTTTGGGCTTGTTAACCATTTATCCGCTGGCTTCGGTGTTGCTGAACGCCTTTGGTCATGCCGATCCGCACAGCGGCAGCTTCCGCTTTGTGGGTTTGGCAAATTTTGCTGAATTATTTGACGACTTTTTCTTTATTGGGGCGATTAAAAATACCTTTGTTTTTACACTGGTGGCCTCGATTTCTCAGGTGCTATTGGGCTTGTTCTTAGCCTTATTATTTCATCGACAGTTTCCGGGCCGCCGCTTTGCTTTACCAATGATTATCTATCCGATGATGTTATCGACTTTAGTTTGCTCATCCATTTGGCGTTCTTGGTATCACTATGACTATGGTTTACTTAACCATTTGCTGGTGATGGTTGGGCTTGCGCCTCAAGAGTGGTTGTTCAATCCGGATCTTGCCCTGTACTCAATTGCGCTGGTGGATACCTGGCAATGGACGCCGATGGCATTTTTGATCATTTTGGCGGGCCTACAGTCGATCCCCAAGGATATTGGTGAGGCTGCGCGGGTGGATGGTGCGAAAGGTTGGCGTTCGTTGCTTTACATTACCTTACCGCTGATCCAAAAACAGCTGATGCTGGCATTTTTGCTGCGCTCCATCGATACCTTTAAATTGTTCGATAAAGTTTATGTGATGACTGGCGGCGGACCGGGCAATGCCACCGAAACCCTGTCGATGTTTGTTTATAAGTATGGTTTTCGTTTCTTTGATTTAGGGATGGCCAGTGCCTCGGCGCTGGTGATGTTGAGCATCTCCTTAGTGATGACTTTGCTTTATGCCCGAAAAGTCATGCAAGGAGGAAAGTGATGAATACAAAGTTTCATGGCGTGCTGGTTTGGTTCATCGTATTGCTGTTTATCATGCCGGTTTTGTGGATGTTTGGCACGGCGTTGAAGCCACCGGGTGAAATCCTGCGCGCCAGTGCCAGCATTTTGCCAAGGCAGCCGAGTTTTAGCGCTTTCGCGGCGCTTTGGCAGGGGGATTTACCGCGTTTGGTGGCCAATACTTTATTGATTTCGGTGTCGGCCACGGTGATATCGCTGGTGGTGGCTTTTACGGCCGCATATGCACTGGTGCGTTATCGTTTTCCTGCCAGCTTGGATAAGTTGTTCTTGTTTGCGGTTTTGGTGATCAAGATGATGCCGCCGATTGTGGTGGCGATCCCGCTGTATTCTTTGATGAACCAGATTGGTCTGCTAAATAGCAAATTGGGCTTGGTATTGGCTTATCAGGTATATACCTTGCCATTTTGTATTTGGATGTTGCTTGGCTTTGTGCGCGATATTCCCATAGAAATTGAAGAGGCAGGCGCGATGGACGGTGCCCGTTTGCTCAAACGCCTTGCTTATATTGTGTTTCCGCTGTGTGCGCCGGGTTTGGTGGCAACCTCGATATTTGCCATGATTTTAGGTTGGAATGAATTCTTGTTTTCCTTGTTGTTCATTCATACCCCAGACAAGTTCACGCTCCCTTTGTTTATTGCCAATTTTATGACCGAGGACGGCACCGCATGGGGGCCGCTGATGGCTGTGGGAATTGTTTCTTCGTTACCGATGCTGGCCTTAGCCAGCTATATGCAGCGTTATTTATTGCGTGGCTTTTCAATGGGCTTGAAATAGGAGGCACAACATGAAAAAACTAGAGTTACATCAAGTGAACAAAGCCTATGGCGATAACACGGTGCTGCCCAATATCAATCTTACGGTAGATGAGGGCGAGTTTGTGGTATTTGTAGGGCCTTCGGGTTGCGGTAAGTCGACTTTACTAAGGATGATCGCTGGTTTGGAGTCAATCACTGACGGGCAAATTAGCCTCAACGGACGAAGTCTGAATGGGGTGCATCCCGCCGATCGCAAAGTCGCCATGGTATTTCAGTCTTACGCTTTGTACCCGCACCTGTCGGTAGCAAAAAACATGGCTTTTCCGCTGAAGATGGCCGGAATGGATAAGGCCAGTATCGCCCAGCGGGTGAGTGACACTGCCGACAAATTGCAGCTGACGCCATTGCTCGATCGCTTACCGGGAGAACTCTCTGGTGGGCAGCGTCAGCGAGTCGCCATTGGCCGAGCCATCGTTCGCGATCCGCAGTTGTTTCTATTTGATGAACCGCTATCCAATTTAGATGCGAAATTGCGGAGTGAAATGCGGATCCATCTTAAACAGCTCCATCAAAGCTTACAGTCAACCATGATTTATGTCACTCATGATCAGGTGGAAGCGATGACGCTGGCGGATAAAATTGTGGTGCTTAATCAGGGGAGAATAGAGCAAGTCGGCTCACCGGAGACTTTATATCATCAGCCCGCAAATAAGTTTGTTGCGACTTTTATTGGGTCGCCGATGATGAACTTTATCCAGCGAGACGATTTTCAGAGGATTAGTCCTCACACCGCGCTGCCTGCTTCGGTGACAAGCCTGGGGCTCCGACCCAATCAGGTGTTGATAGATGCGCTTGCCCCAGACTGTGAAATGCAGATCGAGCTGATCGAGCCGCTGGGGCATTCACGCTTATACCATGGCCAATTGAACGGTCAGCCATTTTTGGTGGAAAGTGATTGTTATTATCGCTTAGCTGACTATTTACCACTTAACTTTGCGAATTCGGTGTTGCATTGCTTCGCTAGTGATGGGCAACGAATTGCAGGCTTGAATGACGCTCAAGCGGTTGGAGCCTTCGATGCCGCATAGTTTTCAACTGGAAGTATTGGGTATCGGCAATGCCTACGACGGTGAGCGAACCAGTGCTAGCCTATTGCTTGAAGAAAATGATTTTCGACTGTTGCTTGACTGCGGGCCAACGGTACCGGCAGCGATTTTTCATCGAAACATGGATCCTGATGCCATTGATGCGATTTATATTACCCATACTCATCCGGATCACTGTTTAGGCTTGAGCTGCTTATTAAATTGGATGGATGCTAAAAAACGCAAGCGGCCATTGCTGTTGATTGCCCAAGCGGAACAATGGCCAGTGCTGGAGCCATTGTTGGCATTCTCCCATTGGCCAGAACCTACGCTCGGATTTGTGATTGAGCGGCAAAATAGCGAATCGCTGTTGGCGATTGGTCCATGGCAAATTGAAACGTCTGTGACCCGTCACGCGGTTGCAAACCTGAGCTTGCAGCTGCGAACTTCGTGGGGGCATCGTTTGTTTTATTCGGGCGATGGTAGCTTGTCTCACAAGGGGCAGCAGTTGGCTGCGCAGAGTAATTGGGTTTTCCTTGAGTGCGAAACACTCAGTCCTCACCCCAGTCATGGGTGTTGGCTGGATATTCAAAAGCTTACTCATAAGCCGGGTAGCCAATGGCGTTTGTATCATATCGACCCCCAATATCGACCTCAGTTGTCGGCCTTGGTGCGTCATATTGCGCACCTAGACCTTGCCGAAGAGGGACAACAGTTGGTGAGCGAAAAATCTGGAGTTATAGATGTTGCCTGAACAATTCGACCATCAATTAAAGGTCGCTTTATCCATCGCCGAACAGGCGGGAGCGATTGCGCTGCAATGGTTTGCCCAACGTGATGCACTAATTATTAGCAGTAAGGGACATCATGATTGGGTTTCACAAGCCGACCAATTGGTGGAACAGCATATTCGAGAAGCCTTGCAGACTGCCTTTCCCGAGCAGCATATACTCGGTGAAGAGAGTGGTGGCGAGTTTTGCTTGCCTTGCTGGGTGGTCGATCCGATTGATGGCACCACTAATTTTTTATATGGTCAGGCTGATTTTGTGGTGAGTATTGCCTTGGTTGATCAGCAAGGGCCGGTGCTTGGGATTATTTATGCGCCGGTGCATCAGCGGATGTTTTATGCTGTGCGAGGGCAGGGGGCTTTTGAGCGTAAAGCGAGCCAGCTGCTGCCTTTGCAGAGTCGGGCGGCAGCTCAGCAGCAGTTGGTGATTGGTTTAAATCTTAATTACCAGGCAGGGATCCCGGAGCGTTATCTGCGACATAGCCAACAAGTGATCGCGCAGGGGCATCAGGTGCGAGTCAGCGGCTCAGCAGCGTGGACGCTCACTCAAGTCGCTTGTGGTGAGTTAGATGCTTGTTATATGGGACAGGTGAACATTTGGGATGTGATGGCAGCTCAGTTTATTTGTGAGTTAGCAGGGCTTGAAATCGCGCCCTATTTAAGCAAGCAGATGACTGGCCCTGTGTGGGCTTGGCCCAAAGGCTCACCCCTCGCGACTTGGCTAAACCATGAAGACATCATTCATCCGGACTGAGAGCTGCCTGAATATGAATAAAAAAGTAACCGCTGCGGATGTTGCAGCACATGTTGGCGTATCTCGCTCTGCTGTTTCTCGTGCCTTCACGGCGGGGGCCAGTGTTCATCCGAAAAAGCGGGCGAAGATTTTAGCAGCCGCTAAAGAACTTAGTTATCAGCCTAATTTTTTTGCGCGCACCCTCAGTACCCCTGTATCGCGTCAGCGCTCGAACTTGGTGGCGATCCTGATTAGTGATTTTTCGAACCCTTATCAGTCGTATTTGTTTGAACAACTATCAACCGCATTACAGCAAAGTGGTAAGCAACCGATGTTGTTAAATGTGAAGCAGGCTGAAGATATGGATGCGGCGATTCTTCGCCTATCGGGTTATCAGGTTGATGGTGTGATCGCGGTGATGGGCTCGTTACCTGCGACTAGTTTTAACCAGTGTCTTAAGCTGTCACTGCCCTTGGTGACTTTAGGTCGTGCTGACGAGCGGGGCTTGATCCCTTCGGTTCAGACCGACAATTTAACCGCGGGTCGCTTAGCGGCCCAGCATTTTGTGTCGCAGGGTTTAACCGAGCTTGGTTTTGTCGCGGGGCGTGCCGATGGGCAAGCATCGCTCGAGCGTTATCAAGGTTTTAAAGAAGCCTTAACGGAACATGGCATCCCAGCACCGTTATTGCTCGAAGCTGGACGTTATGCTTATGCCGCCGGTTATGCCTTAGCGGCGCGCGAGCTTACATCGTTACGGCAATTAGCGGGCGTTTTTTGTGCCTCAGATGCTTTAGCGATGGGTTTAATGGATTGTTGTCGAGAGCATGCTGACTTGACCATACCTAAACAACTTAAAGTGATCGGCTGTGATGATGTTCCACAAGCCGCATGGCAAGGGTATCAACTGAGTACGGTTGCTCAGCCAGTGGAGCAAATGGTGGCGCAAGTGTTACTGTTATTGCAACGAATGTGGGATGGTGATCAGAAGATTTGCAGTATGAATCGATTGGCGCCGAGTTTAATCATCCGCCAAACTTAAGTTTTATCGCGTTGAGCAAGCACCTACGATGGCTTAAATCTGATAGGTAGAATCAAGGTTGATATCAAGCATGAAGCTATCAGGTTCTCGATTTTTCCTGATAACTTCATGGCTTAGTGCGTTGATGAATTGCGTTTATGCGCTGGGAGGCGTGTAGCCTTCGATATCTACTTCGCCATCTTCAAAGAGGTATTTCACCATTTCAGCTTGTAATAACTCTCGATCATCCAGATTCATTAAATTTAACTTTTTCTCGTTGATCAGCATGGTTTGCTTTTTCTGCCACTGGGTCCAGGCTTCTTTGCTGATGTTGTCGAAGACTCGTTTGCCAACTTCACCGGGGATCAATTGAAAATCTAAACCTTCGGCTTGTTTTTTTAAACGTTGGCAAAATACAGTTCTGGCCATAATTATCCCTTATTGTTTGCTACATGGCGGCTTACGCGGCCCTGAGGCGTTTTTGTGATCGCGTTTGCGCCAAGCTTTGGTGGCTTGCTGCATGTTATACCAAAGTTGCCGTCTGGCTGCCATGACTAGTGTGCAGGTGCTGGCGCAAAACCGCTATTGATGATTGAACGATAGTGGCATTTACTTTGAGTCGTTTGCATCGTTTTGACAGAAATGACTCAGCTATAGAAAAACCTATACTTTTTAGGGGGGAGTCTCATAATGGCTTTATGATTGAAACGCGGAGATATTTCATCTAGATGGCGATTAAAACGGGCAGCTTAGGTCAGGCTTTGAGTCATAAATCGACCAGCCTGAGTAATGAAATCCTTGCCGCTATTCTTAATAGTGCCGAAGATTTAATTACCGGGCAAGGTTGGCTCGATAAGGTCAATGTTCTCTTGGAAGAGTTGGGAAAGGTGACTTCTGTGAGTCGGGTATGGATCTTTCAAACGCTTGACTTACAAGATGATTACATTCTGCAAGATTATGTTTTTGAATGGGCTGCTGCCGAAAAGTATGTGCAAATTAAGCAGTCTCGGTTTAATTATTTTAAATCGATGTTAAAAGAGCCGGAGTATTCAGAGCTAGTTGAAAGCCGCAAACGGGGTGAGTATCAACAGGTGCTTCCTAAATTACTGCCTGAGTCTTGGTTGAAAAGTCACCTCGAAAGTCAGCAAGTCTTATCGATGTTAACCATTCCGATCATTGTTGAAAATCGCTGGTGGGGAACCTTGGGTTTAGATGATTGTGAGCGCGAATACGACTGGTCTCTTAACGAAATCACCTTGCTTAAAACCGCCAGTTATTTTATCTCTAGTGCGGTGGTTCGGGATAATTTTAGAGCCAAGAAACATCAGCTGGATATCTTAAAACAGAATATGGCTTGTAGTAGCTGGGAGTTTGATCGTCGGCGTGGCTATTTATGGTGTAGCTCTGAGGTCTTAAGTAGCAGCTCCGAGGTTGTGCGTAATCAACATTTTACCCCGCGGGAATGGATGAAGCGGATCCACCCCGCTTACCGTAAGCAGTTTCTGAAAGATGCACGCGAGTATTTTAGATCACAAGGGCGTACCTTACGTTGTGATCTAAAGATTATGAAGAATGATGGCAGCTACTGTTGGATAGACATCTCCGCCAATTTATCGACCGATAGCACTCTACATGATAGTTCTATCGCTGGTATTTGTTGGGATATTTCCGAGCGAAAACAGCAAGAACAACAATTACTTTTACAAGCGACGACCGATCCGCTCACCGGGCTGATGAATCGTCGTAAAATGGAGTCGCAGTTGCAGATCTTGATGTACGATAATGCGCAGCGGCAACAAAATTTTTCCTTGGCGGTACTTGATATCGACCACTTTAAGCTAGTGAATGACCGCCATGGGCACAGCGTTGGTGATCAGGTCTTACAACACTTTGCGAAAGTCTGTCATCAATCGCTGCGTAAGCAAGATTATTTTGCGCGGGTCGGTGGAGAAGAGTTTGTCGTGTTACTTCCCAATACTGGTCAGGATGATGCCGATTCTATCTGTCAGCGGATCTGTGAAACGATCCGCAGCACGCCCTTTGCAAACGAGCAGGGAGCGATTCAATACTCGGTGTCTATTGGCTTCACCACCCTCAGCGATGCCAGCCTAAACGCTCAGCAGATGATTGATGCGGCAGACCGCGCGCTTTATCAGGCGAAACAAACCGGACGAGCAAAAGTGGTGAGCAGTCAAGCACTAGAGCTTTAAACGGCTGGACTTGCTTTGGGTGCTCCGTCGATGGAATAAGCAGCGCATGGATTGACGGTGCTTGGGCCATCTTAAGTTGAGAGCCAAACTAATCCAGCATAGGGTTTTGATTTGATGGCTTCAAGACGACTGGATAAATTGCCCACATGAATTTCTAATTTGTGCCCATCAGGGTCAAGGATGTAGCGTGATTGGCCTTCACTCTTGTTTACTTTCCATTGTGTTACCGCATGGCATGCTAAGCGTTTACAAAAAGGCTCAAAGTCTGATGAAGAGATATCAAAGGCAAGATGTGTGTAATCATCTTTCGGGCATGGCTTATCCGATGAAAGACAAAACCATAGGTCTCCAAGGGAAAGGTAAGCGCCATCATTCCATTTTACATGTCCTTTGAAGCCGAGCACTTCAATATAGAACTTTAGTGATTGTTCTAAATCGCTCACCGCGAGCGTGATATGGTTCAGGCCTAAAAGCATCTGTTACTCCCACAACATAAGCGTCTTCAGTTCGCGCAAGGTATCGCACTGTAGTGCTCAAGTAAAACTGGCCACGGTTTTATAGTTTTTCCAGTACAACTTTTCCGCCTGATCCGGTGGCAACATCTTGTTGTGCTGATGTGGCCTGACTAGGCTGAAATATCCTACGATATAATCCTTTATTGCGTGCTTGGCTTCTAAAAATGCTCGGTAGCCTAGCTCTGGTATCGATTCTGTTTTCAAACTTCTAAATAAATACTCCATCAGTGCAGTATCCTAACCATTTCCGCGGCGACTCATGCTCGGTTTGATTTGGCATCGGTATTTGTAGTTAGGCAAAGCATAGGCTGATAAATGCTCGTATGGAGGCTGGTAATGTATCAATTGGTCTTCTAAGACCGAGAGCTTGCGAAGTTCGAGATACAGAATGCTTGAAGTTAAAGTTTTGGCAAACATCCATTCCAGAAGAGGAGTCTATTTCTATCCACAAATTAAACTTATGTAAACGGAGAAGAGCCGAAAAACGAATCAATTTTGGCGTTGCCGATGAATCTACTGGCAACACCAAATCTAAGCTCAGCGGTTTGCTTTAATTTGCCGCTTCTATGGTGCCTTTGAAGGTGGTGTTTAAGAAGTCCTTTATCTCTTGAGAGTGATAAATCGAGATAATCTTTTGAAATACTTCCTTGTTTTTGTCTTCATCTCGCGCGGCCACAACCATCACGGCTAAAGGCGCGTCTTTTGGCTCCAAGTAAATACCTTGTTTCTTAGGATCTAGTCCTGCAGACATCACGTAGTTCATGGTAATTACCGCAGCATCTACATCGTCAAGTGTGCGTGGCAGTTGAGCGGCATCGACTTCGACAAATCGAATACTTTTTGGATTGCTGATAATATCTTGCAACGAAGCACTGAAGCCAAGGTTTTCTTTTAGCGAAATCAAGCCTGCATCTTCGAGTAGTAATAGCCCACGGCCGCCATTGGTTGGATCGTTTGGAATCGCAATTCGAGCATGCTCTGGGATTGCGTCAAGCGTTGTGTACTTGTTAGAGTAAACGCCCATACGCATCAAAATGGAACGACCAATAGAGACTAAGTGACTATTGTGACTGTCGTTAAAGTTATCGAGAAACGGCTGATGTTGATAGCTATTAAGGTCGATGCTTCCATCGCTTAGCGCGGCGTTAGGGGTGATATAGTCTGAGAACTCAACTACTTGAATGTTGATCCCTTGTTTTGCTGCTTGTTTGGCGACCGCTTCAACAACTTGTGCATGTGGGCCAACTGTTGCGCCAATTTTGATAAGCGATTCGTCTTTTTGCCCACATCCTGTTACGCCGAATACGAGTGTTAATGCCAACAGCGATGTTGTGATTTTTTTGTAGCTTTTCATGATAATCCCATTTAAATAACAAAAGACATTCAGATGTCTAGACGCCCATAATATCGATTAACGTGATTTGGTCAATAGCTTTTTAAAAGTGAAGTCAAATTGAGCTTATTACGATGTAAAATGCGTTTGTTTGCTAGGGGTTTACGCGACAAAAAGAGAGCTACTGATATAACTAGAAGAGCTAAACGAGCTTAGCTTGAAGGCTAAGAGTAAAGCTCCTTATGTAACAATCTTAATCATATTGATGCTCCTAAACTTATCCATAAGATAAGGTCTTCTTGCAAACTATGGAGCAAAAACGTGTTTCGCTATAACACGCTTCTGGACAAAAGCTTGCTAGAGCATTCACTTATTCAATTGGTAAGGCCTGAACCTGAAAATCAATCCGCAGCCGTCATGGGAATGCAAAGGCGCTAATCGACCGTTGTATTTTAAACACTTTCAGGAAGCGCCCTGTGCGGAGCCGCATGCAGGGTGTTGTATGGGGGGAGGCTAGAGACCCCCGGCTACCCGATTAGGTGAAGTCTGCAAGTTGGTACTTTAACTTTGGTAACATTCTTTTTTGCGGGATACTTTTCACCTCACCAATTCTCACGGCACCTTTATGAAGGTAAAACCCTTCGGCATCAGGATCTGATATGATGCTGAACTCCTAATCTTCAAACGATTACACTCTCGAAGTATCTCTTCAAAAACTAGATTTGCTATCCCTTTTCCTGCAATCTCAGGTCATAACCATAGATGATCTAGTTCATCAGAGTTGGCTCTTTTAATAGCAAAAAAACCAACTGTTTTAGAGTCTAGTAAAACAACCTTCACAAAATTCTCTGCAATATATCCTTCTTCAATCCTAAGGTCTTTCGCCAAATCTCTAACTGCTCTCTTGAATAGCCCCAATAGCCTTTGGACTCAATTGCTATATCGCTTAATAGCTGTGACTGTTCAGGAACAGCATCACTAAACTCAATCATTTTCCTCCATATTATCTAACGCCTCATTACGACCTTTTACGCACAGGAAATATGTCCATGCAAGCAATATTATTTGCAGGGGCGCACGAATTAGTAAATAAACAGGCCCCCATTGATGCCCACCAAGACCAATACTATTTGATGCCGCATAAATATTTGCTGGAAAGAAAATAACAAGAACTACAATAGCAAGCTTTGCTGCAATAGGTTGATATCTTGGGAAAAAAAGAGCAATGGCTATCAATAGCTCAAGAAAACCAGTGATATAGACTAATGCTAGGCGGTAAGGAACCCAAGGCGGTAGCATTTCCACCATTCCTTCCGTTTTAAGAAGGTGGCCAAAGAAGAAGAATGTAAATGCTATTCCCAATCCCCAACTGGCATGCTTGGTAACATTCAAAGGCCTGTCGTTAAACTTTGAATAAACAAAGGCGATGCTCAACGGACAGGACAACAGCAAAAGGGTGATTATTGGAGTTACCATCGTTCCCTCATGAGGTCATAAAGCCTAAATAATGGTCAAATATCAGTTGGTTAAAATAAGCGCCGTAGGAGTAAAAACCAACTGTTATGTGTCCTGATTAATTTGCTTATTATGTGTTCCATGTAAATATGCTTGCGTGAAAATATAAGAGACATACAGATATAGCAATGACACAAGCTGACTGTTGATTTTTACCAAGTTTTATTACTTTAACAGCCTCAAGAATACTTGCAACTAAACAAAGAGCTACCCCTGTGCCAATTAATATATAAGTTGAATTCTTATCTATTAAATAGAATGGGGTTGGCTCAGCGCCCACACCCGAGGTAGCGTTATGAAAGGAGCCAGAAATAAGCTCAGAATACTTGCTATTCATTCTGCTGAATCGGCATTCTCGAAACCTGAGTTGGTTAAGAGAGTTACGAGAACAGTCAGAATTATTAGCACAACACTAGATACTTCATCCGATCGGACTTAGGTGCGGTGGCGCAAAATTAGCAGCCGTCATTGGAATGCAAAGGCGCTAATAGGCCATTGTATTTTAAACATTTTCAGGAAGTGCTCTGTGCGGAGCCGCATGCAAGGGGTTGTGGGGGGGAGGCTAGATACCTCCGGCTACCCGATTAACTGGCTAAACTTCAAATGTGAGAAAGTGCATAAGTAAATCAATATCAACTTGCTCAGACTGTGTGTAATTTCCCCCAACTAAACCAAAAATTGCAGACTGCCAAAACTTCAGAGCGGCTTCATTGCCAATTAGCACTCGGATTTGCCATTGACCTGAAAACTGCGCTGTCACCAATTTCAGAGCTTGTTTTCCGACACCTTGTCCCTTGAACTTTCGTAGTACAAAGAACTGCTCAACATCGTAAAATTGCCTGTTAGTTGGGTACTTTCGAACCAGAACAAAACCAGCTAACTCAGTATCAGCGTAAATAAAGTATGGAACATGATCTTCCTGCTTCCAATATACATCCAAGCTGCTTTTATTAAACGTAAAGTGACCATTCTCATTCGGAGACCAGCCCATATGCTCAGACATATCATAAATATAATATGGGAACAGACTCTCAAGAATATGACGAGATTTTGCTCCAATTTTTGCTAGAGATACTTCCATTTTAGTCCTTGCCAGTTAGGCATAATGATTACCCTGGTGAAAGTGTCGACGCTCCTGCGTTTATCGTGGGTTTGTCAAACTAGAGCCACACTGTTAGATACAAGTCATAACAGAACAGGAGATCGATATGTTTAAATCTAACTCGTTTTTCATTGGACTAGACGTTCACAAAGAAACCACAGATGTCGCTTATTGTATTGATAACTCGAGAGATGAGCCTATTTACCATGGCACCATCCCCACCAATATTCGTTCTTTCAACAAACTTATCAAAAAATACAAAGGCTTGGCTACTCATCTTTGTGTAGTTTATGAAGTAGGACCCTGTGGATTTTGGCTTTATCGTCATTTGGTGAACCTATCTAAGAAAAGTATCCCATGAGACTGCGATAAATACGGGAGAATCCGAAAACAGGCGGGAGAATTTGATTTACTATTTGAAACGTCCTTTAACATATTGAAAATGCGATGTTTATGAACTTTTTTGTCGAATATAAACTTTTACCGCATGAATTAAGCAGATAGTGACAATAAGCAAAAGACCTAATGGTACTGAAAAGAACAACCACTTCACCGACCTGTCAAAAATACGAGTCATGAAGTTAGACTGCTCCTGAATCGTAGCAACCCAGTTTAGAGCTAAAAATGCTAGAACTGTAAAAATGGCACCTACTAATGCTCCGGCCTGCCAAAACATGTTGAATAGCGCCTTGATACCTTCCTTCTCATGTTTATTCACAGCAATCTCCATTGGGGATTTTGACAATTATTTTCATCAGCACTATACATAGTGACAATTAAGTAAATATACAACGTAGGTGTGTATGGACAACAACGTAATGGTCGTTATCTACAAATGTGCCAGTTTATTAAGTGGTACAGGGCTTTGTTGGATGGGCTATAGCCTGTTTCTCAAAGGAATAACTAAGAGCGCTGGCGACTTTGATGGAGAGTATAAAGACGCAAAGGTAACACTAAGGAATGGAGCCCCCGGCCTTTATTTTGCTATTTTAGGAACCGTAGTCTTAGGATTAACTTTATATAGAGGTGTGAAATTAGAGTCATTGTTGATCACTGAAAATAAGCAGCTTGAACAACTTCAACAAAAACTAACTAACAATGATGAAGCAACCTTAGCCACAGCAACAAAGCTAAACCAGTTAGCCCAAAACTATAAAGGTATATCGACACAGGTGATAACTATGTCAACCACCTTATCAGCAACCAAACTCCCTGAAACGTTTAACCTACCAAAATTGGAGCCTAGGAATTTTTCTGATATTAAGCCTGTACCCAAAGATCTACTAGACCGACTAAACTCGTCTGAATCAATCCCCAAATAGCCCTAGCTGCATTTTGTCTTTGATGCGCTTTTGCATTTGTTTGGTTACGGAGTAGATCCATTGTTCGGATACACCGTATTTTTTGGCTAAAAATTTGTGATTCTTGCCATTAAACTCGCGGAAGATGGAATGGTGAAGAATAAACTAGACACCCATTCTAAAAACAAAAACCTTTCACTCTCTCGATAGCCAAGATTACGCTTTTAACTCCCATCATCTTCGCCGAGTAGCGCAAATGAACAAGGGAGCAAAGTTGAAGTCTGTTTGAGCGTAGTGTTTACTTCAACGCCCTTGTGAGTGAGCAACGGAGGATCTAAGAAGATGCAGGGTGGCCTTTCTTTTGTATACTAAGCTTTAGCCAAGCAAGCTTAGTATATCGCCGTCAGGGCGAAACCCTCACTAACAGATCTATCCAAAACTAAATGATAAAAACGAGACTAACAGCTCCCCAAAAAAATAAGTTAACTCACTTTGGGGCAGAAATTTTTCAGCCCGATCAGGCTGAAATAAAGATGGACATTTCCGAGTTACAAACTAAAACACAATCTGACTGTTCGGTTCACCTCTGATATTGCAAACCATGCGCTAAACAGACATGAATGTGGACCAATTCACTTATACACTGATTGACAAACAAAGCGGCAAGTGCCAACCTGTATTTATGAATATGACGCCTAACTTCCAACGAATTATTATCATCATTTCTTAAGAAATGGTGGGATAGTTAGTGCAACTAAATTTTAAGACCCGCCTAAGAGGCGGGTTTTTTGTACTTACCTCTTAGGATCTTAAGTTAAGAGGTAAATATGAGTTCTAAACAAAAACAGGCATCTCCATCAACAAGTTTTTCTTTTGTGGATGCTGAGCATGACATGCTGCAATTCTGGGAAACGCACAGCGTATTCCAGGCATCTCTGGAGCAGTCAAAAGATAAACCTAAGTTCGTATTTTACGATGGTCCTCCCTTTGCTACAGGGTTACCCCACCACGGCCATTTAGTTGCTTCCACTATCAAAGACATAATCCCTCGCTATCAAACCATGCTTGGACATTACGTTGAAAGGCGATTTGGCTGGGATTGTCATGGTCTTCCTATCGAGCATGAGATAGACAAATCATTGGGGATGTCTGCTAAGGAAGCGGTAGAGAAGTTTGGTATCGCTAAATATAACGACGAATGCCGTGGTATCGTTCAACGGTATACACAGGAGTGGGAGAAAACAATAACCCGCCTAGGCCGTTGGGTAGATTTCGATAATGACTATCGAACTCTGGAACCCTGGTATATGGAATCCGTATGGTGGGTGTTTAAGCAGCTGTGGGATAGAGGTTTGGTTTATCAGGGGGAAAAGGTTGTCGCCTACTCAACAGAACTCGAAACCGTGTTATCAAACTTTGAGGCAACATCGAACTACAAAGATGTGCAAGACCCCGCAATTTCGGTACTGTTTAAACTAGAAGACGAAGATGGTTATCTCGCAGCATGGACGACAACACCTTGGACCTTACCTTCAAATCTTGCTCTCTGCGTAAATCCTGACTTTGATTACGTTAAGGTGTTCGACCAGTCTGTAGGTAAAAAGTTTTGGATTGCTAAAGAGTTATTAGAGAGTTTTACTAAAGGACATTCAGTCGAAGTGCTCGCTACCACTAAGGGGTCAGATCTTGCAGGTAAATCCTATACGCCTATCTTTCCTTACTTTGTACAGAACAAAGCCAAAGGTGCGTTTAAAGTCCTCGCGGATACTTTTGTATCGCAGGAAAGTGGTACTGGTATTGTCCATATCGCCCCCGCTTTTGGTGAGGAAGATCAACGAGTCTGCCGTGAAAACGGTGTCGAGGCTAGTGTGTGTCCGCTGGATAGCCGAGGTCGCTTTACTGGGGAAGTGAGTGATTTTGCCAACGTTTATGTGAAAGATGCTGATAAATCGATAATTCAGGCCATTAAGGAACGAGGGCTGTTGTATCGGCATGACACGTTAATGCACCGTTATCCCTTTTGCCCTCGCTCTGATACACCAATCATCTATCGAACGGTGCCTTCATGGTATATCGGTGTAACCCAACTGAGAGGCAAACTTGTTAAAAACAACCACCAGATCAAATGGGTGCCAGAACATATCCAGCAGGGTCGAATGGGCAAATGGCTGGAAAATGCGATTGATTGGGCGGTTTCAAGAAATCGATATTGGGGGACGCCACTGCCTATCTGGATAAATGATGTTACAGAAAAACCATACTGTGTTGGATCTATCGAAGAGCTGACGTCTTTAACCGGGGCTCAAATTGAAGACTTGCATAGGGATCATATCGACCATTTAACTTTTACTTTAGCCGGAGAGGATGGTGTATATCGTAGGATACCGGAAGTCTTTGATTGTTGGTTTGAGTCAGGCTCAATGCCCTATGCGCAGGTTCATTATCCATTCGAGAACAAGCAAGAGTTTGAAGCAAGTTTTCCTGCATCGTTTATCGCTGAAGGGGTAGATCAGACTCGAGGATGGTTCTATACCTTACAAGTGTTAAGCGAGTGTCTGTTCGGTAAACCCGCTTTCACCAATGTCATTGTTAACGGCATTGTGATGGCGGAAGACGGTAAGAAAATGTCTAAACGGCTAAAAAACTACACAGCTCCCGATATCCTAATGGAACAGTACGGTGCCGATGCGTTGCGATTGTACCTGATCAATTCTGGTCTGGTAAAAGCCGAGGAACAGAAATTTTCTGATAAAGGCGTTCAGGAAATGGTGAGACAGGTACTGCTCCCTTGGTATAACGGATTTAAGTTCTTTAAAACCTATGCTGATATCGACGGATGGAAAGTCGAAGGCTCCGCGCCGAGAAACAACGTACTTGATCAGTGGATTGTTTCTCGTTTGGAAAGTTTGAAAGAAAAAGTGAACGCTGAAATGCAGGCGTACCATTTGTATGAAGTGGTACCACCTTTGTTTGAGTTTTTGGAAGATTTAACCAACTGGTATATTCGTCTGAACCGTTCGCGTTACTGGCAACCTGAAATGAATAAGGACAAGGAGAGCGCTTACGCCACCCTTTATCATTGTCTAGACACGTTTACGACGTTAATGGCACCGTTTGCCCCTTTCTTGTCGGAGTTCATTTATCAACAGCTTAAAGAGTATGACGAGAATGCGCAGCGACCATTGTCGGTACATTTGCGTCGTTATCCTCAAACAATCGAGGAGCTCAGGGTGCCCGATCTCGAGACAAGTGTTCAGAGTTTTCAACATTTGATCATCATGGGCCGACAAATGAGAAATGATATTAAAGTAAAGCTAAAAACACCTTTGAGCCAGGCAACGGTGCTGCACCGAGATAAAACAGTGCTGGATGACATTCGACGTTTGTCTGATTACATAAAAGCGGAGCTTAACTTTAAGTCCTTAAGTTTTAGTACGGAGGAAGGAAAATTTATCGACCTTTACGCGAAGGCAAACTTTCCAGCACTGGGAAAACGTCTGGGTAAGCAAATGAAACACTATGCCAATCTGATTGCTAACCTTGTACCGACTGATATTGTTCAACTTCAGCAAGTTGGGTTTCTGGAAATTGATGGACAACGCTTTTCCGAAGAAGAAATTGTCATCTACAGAAAGGCGAAGGAGGGGGTAAACGCGGTTTCTAACCGTTATATCTCTATGGAGTTTGAACCTAACCTCACAGAAGAGTTGGTTGCAGAAGGGATGATTCGAGAAGTTGTGAGCCGTATTCAGAAACTGAGAAAGTCCTCCGGTTTTGGTGTGACGGATAAGATTTCGGTGTCTATGAACACATCAGATCACGTAAGAAATTGGATAGAAAAGTACTTAAGATATTTGCAGACAGAGACTTTAGCTACACATGTGGATTTTCAGTTACCTACAAATACAGGTGAACAGTACGTTTTAGAGATGGGAGCAGTCAGTATTTCAGTCGCAAAAATCAAAGTTGACTAGCGTCTACAACCGGAAAAGTGCGGCGTTTGCAATAACGCCGCCTTTCAATGAATCGATAGATAATTTCGAGGTAGAATTACGGAAAGGTTCTGTATAAGTTCCCAAAGTACAGATTAGATTAATTTGGTCTACTGCTGTACTGGCTAGGTGGTCAGTTCGTTGGGGCTAAGAAGGTTTGGGGCAGAAGTTCGTTAGATCAATATATCTGTTCCGTGCGATGACTGCCTGACTAATCTATCTAATTGGAATCACCAGACGAATCACGCAGGGGCCCTTCAATTTGGAATACCGAAACGCCAAATGGTCGAGCTATAAATCGCACCGTTAGACCCTGTAAATAATTCTGTGTAACTGCTTTGGGTTACAAGTAATCAGTAAGTCGGTCTTCAAACATAATCATAAAGCGATTGAGAGCCTGTCGCCAGTTTCTTATTGGCATCGACCAGCGTTTCGATGCATCCATAATTGCAAGATAGACAACTTTCCTCGCTGATTCATCCGTGGGGAATAGCTTACGCTTCTTTGTCGCTTTGCGTATCACACTGTTCAAGGACTCTATCGCATTCGTCGTGTAAATGGCTTTACGAATGTCCTGAGGGTAGCTGAACAATGTATTTAAATTATCCCAATGCGCTGTCCAAGAGCGGCTTATCTGTGGGTATTTATCATCCCACTGGTCACCAAATTGTTCGAGGGCCAGAAGCGCTTCTTCCTCGGTATTCGACTGGTAAATACCTTTGAGATCTGCCGTTACAGCCTTGTAGTCTTTCCAAGGGACATACTTCATTGAATTGCGCACCATGTGGACGATACAGAGCTGTATTTGGGTTTTTGGGAATACGGCATTAATAGCATCTGGAAAGCCCTTCAAGCCATCAACACAAGCGATAAGAATGTCGTTGATACCTCGAGTCTGGAGTTCAGTGAGAACGCTGAGCCAGAACTTCGCACCTTCCGTTTCAGATATCCACATCCCTAAAAGTTCTTTCTGACCTTCGATATTTACGCCCAGAGCCAAGTAAATCGCCTTATTGACGAGCTGTTTGTTTTGGCGGATTTTCACCACGATGCAATCAAGGTAGACGATGGGATAGACTGCATCCAGTGGCCGTGATTGCCATTCAACAACCTGCTCTAGAACTGAGTCGGTAACTTTAGATATGAGGCTTGCAGAGACATCAGCATCGTACATTTCTTTGAACGTAGCGACGATTTCACGAGTTGTCATGCCTTTGGCGTAAAGGCTTAATATCTTGTCATCCATCGATTGAAATCGAGTTTGATGCTTACGAACAAGCTTCGGTTCAAACGAGGCATCTCGGTCTCGAGGTACATCCAGTTCAATCTCACCATCGTCGGTGATCAAGGTCTTGGATGAATAACCATTACGACTATTCTTATCGGGCTTTTCAGCGTGTTTCTGATAACCGAGGTGGTCATCAAGCTCAGCATTTAACGCTGTCTCAACAGTCACCTTGGTTAACATTTTACGAAAGTCATCTAGATCTGAAGGGGTCTTGATTGACTTAGCGGCTTCACGAGCAAATGCTTCGAGAGCTTTCTTATCCATGTTGCTTATCCTTAGCCTGTTCAGGCCTAATTATAAGCAATTACACAATTTAATTTACAGGCTCCACCGTTAAGATTTAAAACAAACAATCTGTACGGAGATACATTCTGTTCACCGTTTTTAACGGTAATAATTGTCCCAGCCACGAGTATCAAATGGAATTTGTTTACCTTGCACATCTATATGCAAATAACCTAGCTTTGCGCCAACAACCGTTTTCGAACGAGCAATTGGCATCACAATCGCGTCTATCATCTTTTGAGCATCAGATTTTGAAGCGGGTTTATATACCAAAGCTACTTTATTACCTATCTTCATGCACTTACGGCTATAGGTTATATCTTTATCACCAACTTGACCACAAGCCTGACTTCTAAGTTTGTCTTTCGCTCTGAGAAGGCTTTGCCCCATGTGTGTTGGTGAAATTTTTGACCTATATATTTCGACTACGTCAGTTCTATCCTTCTTGTTTGAAGGCTAGTCAAAAGGTGGTGAAAGGAAACTCCCATTTTCTTTCGTCTTATAAGTTAACTTATTTAATGTTCGCTCTGAATAACCATTCATTGTCAACTAGCTATTAATTGTTGCGAAATGTCTCTAATCACAGGAAAGACCGATAGCAATAACAATAAAGACATAGACATGTTAAACCAGCGTAGAAAGTTATCGTTCTTCAGTTTTTGTTGGAGGAAAGAACCAAACAGTAACCAAACACCTACGCATGGTAATGAAACGAAGAAAAAGGTTGTAGCAATGGTTATGTTTTGGATTGTGTATTGCTCTCCTATGGTTGTGAATGTAGAAATTGCTCCAATAGCAACTACCCATGCCTTGGCATTGACCCACTGAAAGGCCGCTCCTTTCAAAAAAACCAGCGGCCTGGCCTGTTGATCGCCAATATCAACTGAACCAGTTCTGGCTATAAGCCAGGCCAAATAAAGCAAATATGTTGTCCCAATTATCTTTATGATTAAGCTCAGTTGGGGAAACAGTGTAAAAAGACGACCGAACCCCAATCCGACTACTAGGAGCATAACTGTAAAACCGATACAAATGCCTGTCAGTAAAGGCACACTCTTTCGTACGCCAAAGTTTAGTCCCGATGTCATGACCAGAATGTTATTGGGGCCTGGTGTAACTGAAGAAGAGATAGCAAATAACGCTATAGAAATCATGTATTCCAATTTAATTTCCTTTTAATGTTTAGTGTTCGCTTTCATTTTATCAATTACGACAAATTCATAAGCACTTTAATGAACGATGGTTTTTTATATTGAACGAACAAGCGTGAGCTGTCAAAAAAACGTACGTTTGATATAATGAACATAAATTTTACGGCTAATCTGTCCTATGAATAGAAATGACCCACCTATTGCACAAATTGCAGCTACGTTAAATTCAGAAAGAAGACGTTCTGGGCTAAGCATTGCGGAGGTTGCCAGACAGGCAAAAATTGCAAAATCAACGTTGTCTCAATTGGAAAACGGCTTTGGGAATCCAAGTATCGAAACGTTATGGTCTATTTGTAACGTACTTGGTATCCCAGTCTCGCACTTGCTTGAATCACCGAGGCAAAAAACCAAAATCATTCGCTATGGTGAAGGAGCGACGGTCGTCTCAAAGCGTAAAAATTATCAAGCTACTTTGCTTGCAGCATGTCCGCCTAATGTAAGTCGAGATATATACTGGATTGAAGTTGAACCTGGAGAGCCCCATTACTCGGAGCCTCACAATCAGGGCGTAATCGAACACGTTGTTATTACCAAAGGGAAGGCTCAGCTCGGCTTGGTTTCAGAAAGTTACGAACTTAATGAAGGCGATTACATTTCTTACCCTGGAGACTTACCGCATTTGTTTGAAGCCTTACAAGAAGGAACAAGAGCAATGCTGATTTCAGAGCACCGATAAAACGTCTACTTAAGGGGAGTATTAGCCACTAGAGAGACATGCTGTTAAGTAGCATAAAAATTCAATCGTGATTTGTGGTTCTCGGATAGATTGTGCTGACTTTTGCCCATTTTCTCCCACATTAGACACTGCAATAAGAGGCGCCTGATTGCATTTTGGGGTACTAACAGCTATTCGATGATATCTAAATTAGAAGAATCGCTGGCAGGTCTTTGTCCAAGAGTGAGTCAGTGGTATTGGCAAAACCGTGGTATTGTCGTTTGTTATGCATTTTCTACAGACACCCACATAATTTCGGTATCTATACCTAAAAACTCGTACGCCGCCATTGTTTTTTTAACAAAGCTCTCATCTCTTGAAACTAGAACTTTTGCAAATGAACCTATCGAAGCATGTCCTTGGTCACTCATCGCTGCAGTGAAACGTCGCTCTCTATGTGTTTTTGAATCAGGATAATACCCGATGATATTTAAATGGTTATATATCGCGGTGACTTTTTGAAAGTTGAAATATGGCTTCTCTGGATAAATCGGGTTCGTTCTGATAGAGAAGAAATCCTCTAAAGTCCAATTTAAGTCTTTGTACTCATTTTTGTGCTTATAAAGCTCCCATATTTGCTCAAGAACCTTTGGTGGCGATATGTTGTTTAACTCTTTTGGTCCAATGCCCATAGCATATCTGAACGCTTTAACGCCGGACCAGTCTTCTTCATTTTCAACGTTTGAAGACATAATACTTGTAGATTGATCTAAGGTCGATTCCATATGGATTTTAGACAAGGATGAATATGCATCAATTGATTCAGCTACTATCGGATTAGCCTGTCTGATAACATCTGCTTGTTCTTGAAGGTGATCTAACAGACCAGAAAAGGCACCCAACTGTTCATTTTTTAGAACCTCAAAATCGTCCCCTTTACGACCACCGTGAGTTTTGAGTAAGCTTTGCATCATTGACTGAATCAGCTCTTCGTACACAGGCTCTTGACTACAATACTCAGCATAAGCCTCGTAAGGGTCCCTTTTAGAGACCGTAGCCTCATCAGTAACTTCAAATGCGCTGGTCATCCTTTGCTTTATCTGAAAAGCATCAAGCTCTACTAAAACATCAAGAAACTTTTTTGCATAGTCGCCAGAGCGCTTAATTTCTTTTAGAGTCTCATCGGAGTAAACTATTTGATAGTTGTCCTTAATCGAGTATGCAAAGTCGATCATTCCATGTTTTACAAAAATATCGAGAATGTTTTGATCGAGATAGGCAAGTGTTTTTCCTTGATACCTTGGATAGTCTGTCATTTGTCCTCCGAATGCATAACGCCTAAATCAGGTGCGCCTTAGGCGTCACCTGAATTACTTGTGTACGCCGAGCATGGGCATGAACTAATGAGGTGAAAGTCCTCTGTAGGAAGGTCACCGTTTAATAACACTTTGATTATTAAACGCTAACTACTAGCGAATGGCAAGGGCATAACTGCGAGGGAATGTCTGAAGGAAGCCGGACGCCTTTTTATCTAAAGAGAGGGCGAGCTGATGAACAAGAACATTAATAAACTAGACCCCCATTCTAAAAACAAAAAACTTTCACACTCTCGATAGCCAAGATTACGCTTTTAAATCCCATCATCTTCGCCGAGTAGCGCAAATGAACAAGGGGCCAAAGTTGAAGTCTGTTTGAGCGTAGCGAGTTACTTCAACGCCCTTGAGAATGAGCAACGCAGGGTTTAAGAAGATGCAGGGCGAGCTTTCTTTTTGCTTCGTTTTTCTTTGCTCGTCAAAGAAAAATGACGTCGCCGTAGGCGAAAGCTTTTACCCCGTTGCTAACGCAGAACGGGGCTGCTATGAGATAGCTCATTATAAGAAAAGCGATGTCTTGACAATCTGGTGAATTGAGCTAACTCACTTTGAAGCAAAAACCTTTCACTCTCTCGATAGCCAAGATTACGCTTTTAAATCCCATCATCTTCGCCGAGTCGCGCAAATGAACAAGGGAGTAAAGTTGAAGTCTGTTTGAGCGTAGCAAGCTACTTCAACGCCCTTGTGAGTGAGCAACGGAGGATCTAAGAAGGTGCTGGATGGCCTTTCTTTTGTATACTTTTCTTTGGCCAGCAAAGAAAAGTATATCGCCGTCAGGGCGAAACCCTCACTAACAGATCGATCCAAAACTAAATGATAAAAACGAGACTAACAGCTCCCCAAAAAAATAAGTTAACTCATTTTGGGGCAAAAACGATTTAGCACAAAAAAGGTCGGTTAATCGCTGCTGCTTCTCATTCTTCCTGCTGATTGCTGAGTCAGCCATAAGTTTCATGAATCGTTATCACCTTGGGTGAAAGCGGTGAAGAATCAAGCAAAAGCCCCATCATCAACGAGTGCTTAAGGGCTACAAGCATTCACGCAGATTTTCTCTTAAGCTGGGTTGCTGTTATTGCGACTGACCCAATAGGCGTGACTGAATCAATGCATTGCTCAGAGCAATTAAAGGGCGGTTTTTTCCTGTCTATTTTTATGCGGTTTAGGGGATTTGAATTTCGCTTCAGCGTTTAAGTATTGTTTGAGCTAAAAGCGCTTGCCGATACTTAGGCGTAATAAATCGGCGTCGTCTTGGTGGCCTTGATAATCCATCACCCGGCTAAGGCTGAGACCAAAGTAGCCCGAATCAAAAAAATGCCAAGCAGGGAAGTAGTTCACGCCAAAGCTAATTATGCCTTTCAAGTCGTAAGCGCTGCGGTGTTCTATTTTGTCTTGCGCGAGGTAGCCGCCCGCCCCAATTCGCCCTTCGAAATGACTCCCTAGCGGGACTATTTTCCAAAGCTGACTGGTAAAGCCGTGTCGACTGCTGGCCCCGTTGTTACCGCCTTCATCGATATAAGCCAAGGATAAGGCAAGATGATGATTAAAGTGTTTTGCCATATCGATACTGTAACCAATGGTGGTGGTTGGTCCGCCATGGTTAATTTTGGTGTTAACCAGAGATATCGACAAATCGTTGAGCCACGCGGAAGAGGCTGGTCTGCTTTGGTGATTTGCGTTATCTATATCAAAGCCCAAACCAATCAGCAAGGAATTGCTATGTGGGCGATTTGGCACCAAGTAACTATTAAGTTGCAAACGAAGTTGGGCGCTTTGGCTTAAATAGGAAAGTGGATAGATAACGCTAAGGGTGCTCATTGCACCGAGTCGTTTTTCGTTTAGTTCAAGGCCTGAGTGATCAACGGTGGTATTAAAGGACATGTAAGGGCCTGCACCGATCTCGAAGCGGAAGCTATCTGTTGGAACGTAGATGTAGCTGACATGAGTTGAAAAACCATCTCGGTGGTGATTATAGGCGTGGCCTTCGTTGGCATGAACGAGATCGACTCGCCAACTTTGAGCAAAGTGCTGGGCGAAGCGAATATCAAAGGAACGGAAGTGCTGTTTTTTTTGCTCGTCGGTCACGTCATCCTCTAGGTAGGTGATACCACTGCCACCTGCCATTGAAAAGTAGCTCTCTGCGCTGTGGGCGCTTCGTGTTTTTGCGGTGAGGGGCAATGAGCACAGCATGAGCCACAGGCTTATCATGAGTGGCTTGCTGGTTAACAGTTGAACAATGGCGTGGCTAGATAAAATCATGGATCATTTTTGTAAGTGTTTTAATTTAATTAAAACAGCCGCTTGGCTACTATTAGACTGAAATTCAGCTTAGCTTTAATTTGATGGTTTTGTCACTGAAGAAATTAAAGAAATTAAAGATGAGTTACTTTTCACTGTGCTCGGCCGATGTGGGTCGTGACGGTTTGGTGCATCATTCGCGGTGATCTTGTGTCGTGCGGTTTTAGTTCTAGAGGGTCAGTTTACGAGTGGCGCAGACTGACCTACTTTATGCATCTAAGGTTTACTGGGGCTCATTTAGCGCTGATTTCACCACGACTCTTATCGTTCCTCTTCCCGCAGCGTGAGCACCTCATAGTCTACAGGGGTGACTAAGATGGTGTGTTCCGATTGTGCAGAAAGTTTTTTGTCACGGGTGACGACGGTCCAGCCATCTTTTTTGGTTTTAACTTTTGCGGAACCTTGATTGACCATCGGTTCGATGGTGAAAATCATGCCCTCTTTTAGCTCAAGGCCTCGGTTTGGCGTACCGTAATGCAGCACTTGTGGTGCTTCGTGCATTGCTTGCCCTATCCCGTGGCCACAGTATTCTTTCACGATACTATAGCCACGGCGTTCCGCATATTGTTGAATCGCATGGCCAATATCGCCAAGTTTAGCGCCTGGCTTCACTTGTTTAATTCCAGCCCACATTGCCTCATAGGTGGCTTGGGCCAGCTTTTTAGCTGCCGGTGACGCTTCTGGCATGAGATACATCTTGCTTGAGTCTGCAATAAAACCATTTTTCTCTAAGGTAATATCTAAGTTAATGATGTCGGTCCTTTTTAATCGCTGACTAGGCGTTGGAACCCCATGACATACCACTTCATTGATTGAAGAGTTTAAAACATATTGATAACCATATTGGCCTTTGCTCGCTGGCCGAGCATTAAGATCATTGACAATAAAATGTTCTACTTTGTCATTTATTTCTAGGGTAGAGAGGCCGGGTTTAAGGTAGCGGTCTAACATCTGAAAGACCTGTGTCAGTAGGTGCCCGGCATGGCGCATTAATTCAATTTCACTTGCCGATTTAATCTTTACGCCATTATTCATCGGTATGCGCTTCTTGTATGGCGACTTTGGCGACAGAGACCTCTGCTGATTTGAGTAGTTCTGAGACGATTTGATTGAATGAGCGTTGCGGATGAAGCTCGGCTAGCATCCCAATGCGGATCCAGAATTCAGCTTGTGAATTGATCGAGCGTGACATGACAGAACTGGCTTTTCGGATTTCTTGATGGAGTTCTTCGGAAATTTTAACAATACCCATTTTATATGATTCGCTTGCGAAACGTATACGAATCATATATCTATTTCGTCATGAGTCAAGATCATTGGGGGTGAGTCATTGGTGGCGGCTTGCTAAATATTGTTCTCTATTAAAGGGTAAGCCGCTGAATCACAGGCCGACCACTAAGCATTGAAGTTAGCTTGAATGAAGCGCCCAAAATACCAGCACTTAGTGAAATGTACTGGCATTTTGAGGCTTGATGCTTTGACTCTATTTACATATTTTTTAAGATGAATTTTTTGATTGGGGTGGGTAAGCCGCGCGCTTCGAGTTCACTTAATGAGACCCAATGTTGTTCCAGATGTGGTTCATTTATTTGATCAACGGACCAAACCTGCGCCTCTAATTTATAGTGAGTAAAGGTGTGTTTAAAGTTTCCTTTTAATTCAGCGCCGATCAACACTGGGTCTAGATGGACCTGCGGTAGGCACCACAGCGCCCCCCAAATCCCCCCTTCACCACGCCGCTCTAGCAAAATCTTTCCCTGCTCTTCTACCCATAAAAAATGACCGGGTTTGGTGGGGATCACCTTTTTCGGTTTTGCGGTGGGTAGCTGGTCGACTCGTTGGCTTAGAAATGCTGCGCAGCAATCGATAAAGGCACAGTCTTCACAAAGTGGTTTCTTGGGTTTACAGTGGGTTGCCCCCATGTCCAGCAGGCCTTGAGCAAAGGCGCGATTGTGTTGTTGAGGGGTGTAAGTTTCGGCAAGCTGCCACAGTTGCCGGTCAACTTTGCTGGTGCCGGGGACGCCCTCTATTCCAAATAGGCGGCAGAATAGGCGTTTTACGTTGCCATCGACAATTGGACCGTAACGATTATAAGCAAAGGAAGCAATGGCTCCGGCGGTGTAACGACCCACACCGGGGATCTGTTGCAAGGTGTTCACATCTTCTGGGAATTTCCCCTGGCATTCGCTTTGAATATAAATGGCGGCTTTGCGCAGGTTACGAGCGCGAGAATAGTAGCCCAATCCTTGCCAATGGCTCATTACTTGGTCTTCAGTGGCTGCGGCTAAGATCTGCACATTGGGGAAACTTTGCATCCAGCGCTCAAAATAAGGGATCACCGTTTTCACCTGGGTTTGCTGCAGCATAATTTCCGAGACCAGCACCCGATAGGGGCTTGGATCTTGCTGCCAAGGTAAATCATGACGGCCGTGCTGCTTTTGCCAAGCGATTAATCGTTGTTGAAAGTCATCTGAATTCAGCGGGGGATTATTCATTGCCATTGTTTCTCAGTCGCTAGCTTGGAGTCTGAAGGATTAAGGAGCAAAGTGCCTCGGGCTTGATTGAAGCCCCAAGTTTTATGTTTGCGAAAACCGGTTAGCTCATATAGTGGGTCGGTAGAGCGGTGGTACTTTTCATCACTTCCATGGAAAAAGCCGAACTGACGTCGGTAAAAGCCAGCCGCTCGATGAGCTTTTTATACACTTGATCGTAATCATCGATGCTGGGTACCACCACTTGCAGTAAATAATCGACGCTGCCACTCATTCGATGGGCCTCGATAATCTCTGGAATATCCTCGATGGCCTGTTTAAAGAGTGCCAGCCATTGAGGGTCGTGTTGGGCGGTGCGAACACTGACAAACACCGTGACCCCAAGGTTTAATTTTTGGCGGTCGAGCAGTGCCACCTTATGGCGAATAAAACCGGCATTTTCCAATTTTTGTACCCGTCGCCAGCAAGGCGTTGCGGATAAACCGACCCGTTCGGCGATCTCATTTAAGGGAATGCTCACATCCCGTTGCAATAGATTGAGGATTAACTTGTCTTTACTATCTAGTTTCATTTTTCGTTTATGGATGCAAATTGGAAATGAAATACTATTTTCTCCCGCTTTTATCGAACAAACAACCCTTTTATTTATAAGGCTACTGCTCGAAGATTTTAAAAATACTCGCTGGGGCAGAGCAGAATCGATGACCTTGAAAGCGGTGACATACTCTCGGCTCATTGCACTCGTTTAAACTTTCTAACGCCAGATCTCTCCAAGTGTTTCTGAGGTTCCGCTCTCTCACATATGCTGAGTGATGCTTTGTCGACTAAAGGTATTAGAGCGATGCTATGGGCTCTTAGGTTTGTAGCTTTTAAGTTGCTCTGTAACAGCCGAACTTAGGATTTTTGTTTGGTGAAATGAATTAGATCAAATAACATCGGTTCATAAGTACGAGGCATGATAGGCGATTAACGGGGAAACTGCATATTGGAAATTAAAATTGCTAAAAAAGAAAATGCTGAACTGATACTTCATTTTATAAAGGCCTTGGCTATCGCCGAAGGGTTTCCCTTCGAAGTCACGGTGACTCAAGAGGACCTGGAAAATAATCTATTGAGTTCAACGTCTAATGCTGAGGCCATTATTTTTTATGTTAACAATAAACCCTGTGGATTTGCAGTGTATTACTATACATTCTCGACAACCACAGGACAGCGCGGTTTACATTTGGATGATTTATATATTGAACCCGCTTATCAAGGTCAAGGATTTGGCAAACATGTTCTGGTTTACTTGTCACATTTAGCCATCGAGAATCAGTGTGCTCGTTTCGAATGGTGGGCCTTAAAAACAAATGATGCCGCGATAAAGTTTTATAAAAATATAGGTGCCCACAAACTTGAAGAAATCAGCGTTTTTCGCTTAGATCTTCAGGGGATTTTGAGTTTGTCTGATGGTGAGCCAATCAGCAATCAATGAGTGACAAGTCACCGTTCATCGATGGGGCACGTTAAAGCGAGGCATCTCAGAAATGTGCGTTTACGACATTCCCCCCTCACCGAGCGTCTAGGAAGTTTAAAATGAAACCCTTATTTCAAGTAGCTAAAAACAAGGATTTTGCCGAGCGTTTGACTCGTCAAAATATGCAAGCTTATTACCAGCAACTTGGGATCCTCTGGGATCAGGCAGCCTTCGATATAAATTGGCATGAGTTTGAAAATTATGAGATTGCTGTAAATCGATGTCCTGTAGGTATGCTTCGTATCAGCCACGATGAGCTTGCTTATTATATTCGAGACCTTCAAATTGAGCCGACTTGGCAGGGGCAAGGTTTGGGCTCTCAAGCGCTCAGTTATGCAATTGAGCTTGCTAGAAAAGCTGATGTCCGATTGCTGAGGTTGTGTGTGTTTGAGACGAATCCGGCGCTTGCTTTATACCAGCGTAAAGGATTTCGGATCTGCAAAACAGAGAGGTATATCCACTATATGGCACGCGAGCTTAACTAAGCCAAAATAATCCCACCGCTCCAGTGACTTGTTTGCTTATTCACAGGCGATACGGTTGGCTTGGCTCTCTTGGCTGAGCATGATCACTTCCCCATTCAGACTAAGGGCCATTATTTAGTGCCACCCGCCTAAAGTTCGCTAATGGAGAATGTGGCTGTCTTTGCTATCTATTGCTGGTCATTCTTTTTTGTTCGCTGATGCGTTCTTGAAGGCGGGGCTTGTTTATTAATATTCATACTCATCAAAGCGATAATCAATACAAATTCAATCTTTATTTATATTAATGGTTTTGGTTTTTATTTAGGGTTGATTTAAATTCTAGTTTAAAATGTTTTGGTTTAAGAGTAATAACTTAAAGCGCAAGTTTTGAATTCATCTCAACTATTTATCTATATTTAACATGTTTTTATCTTAATGTGTCTCTTTACTTGATAATGAAATGATGTTCTTTTTTGTATTCTTGAATATAGGTGCTATTTATTAAATTCATGGTCACAAAAATTATAATTAATATCTTTTTATCTTGTTTCATATTCAGTGAAATAATATCGTGGCCTGGTTCGGGCAAGTTTTTCTTCGGGTCTTAAACCCTTTGTTTTACGGTGGGTAATTAAAATAAACGTATTGAGGTTCTATGCTGAAAACAATCTATTTCCTTTGTTTTATCTCTCTGGCGAGCTTTGCAAAACCACTGAGAATTCCCGATACATCAGCGGGCAATATCTTTCCTGCGGTATTGGCTCAAGAAATCGTCAAGCGGAGTGAGCTTTACGACAGCGTTGCCTACCCTTACGGGGCTGTCGGCGATGTCGTCATTACCAAGGCAGTGGCCGATCTGAATGATGGGGGATTAGATTTAATATGGACGGCCACCTCTGCTGAGCGAGAGCAGGAATTAACTGCGATTTATTTCCCTATTTTCCGCGGCATCATCGGGATGCGCCTAGGGATTATTAAACAGCAAAATCGCCAGCGCTTTAGTCAGGTTAACAGTTGGGATGAGATGCGGGAGTATATTCCGTGCCAGGGTAAGCTATGGGCCGACACCGCCATTTTGGAAGCAAATGGGGTGAAGGTGGCCAAAAGTTTGGGTTATCCGAATATCTTTGCGATGGTCGAAGCGGAACGCTGTGATTATTTTCCTCGGGGAATTTTTGAACCTTGGGGAGAGCTGCAACGGGAAGCTCAGTATAATTTAACTGTCGATCCCTATGTGATGCTGCGTTATAAAATGCCACTGTTGTTCTTTGTAAAAAAAGACAATCAGCATTTAGCGGAGCACTTATACGGCATTTTACAGCAGATGTTTGAAGACGGCAGCTATCAGGCCTTATTTCTCAATCACCCAGACGTGAAAAATGCTTTGCAGCAAGGTCAGTTGGCGCAACGCCGTATCTTTGATTTAGACAACCCTTACTTAACTGAAAAAGTGCGAGCCATCCCCCAAGAGTTTTGGTTTGACCCCGTTGTTGGAAATTAATTTATGAAAACTATTACCGCTAAACTCTCTAGTTTACTTGTTGCGACTATCCTGATTGTGGGCCTGCTGGTTGTGGGCGTGTTGTACTGGAATAGCAATGCCAGCCTGACTCAGCAATACGAGCATCAAAAACAAGCCCTAAGCAAACAAATGAGTATTATTCTAAATGAACCGATATTTGTTTATGACTTGGATGTCATTCAAGCGATTATTAATTCTTTCAGTGATGATTCAATGATTGTCGGCATTAAAGTCAGCGATCAACGTGGTAAGTTGATGGCGAAAAGTGTGACTCGTCAAGCCAGTGTTGATGATAATTTAATCATACCGATGGCGTGGGACGGCAAAGCCACCGGTCAAATTGAAGTTGCAGTGACGCGTCAAGTCATGGACTCCGCCTTAATCCAGAAATTACATCAAGAGATTCTCACCATCGTTGTCATGGCGGCTCTAATTCTAATATTAATGATCGTATCGCTGCGTCAGTTAGTGATCCGTCCCTTAGCGGATGTAAATATCATGCTGGCCGGAATTGCCGAAGGTGATGGCGATTTAACCGCCCGGATCCCACTCCAGAGTGATGATGAAATTGGCCAGCTAAGTCGCAGTTTTAATAGTTTTATTCAAACCGTGCAACACATTGTGCAGGATATGGCGGATGCAGCCAGTCACTTAGAGCTGGTATCCGAAAATGTGCGGATGATTAACGATAAAAGCACCGCCAATACCATCGAGCAGACTGAGCTCACCAGCACCTCTTTGGGCAATCTTCAGCAACTGGGAATTGCCACCAAAGACATTGCCGGGAATGCCGCAAATACTGCCAGTAAAACGCAGCAGGCGTATCAACTTTCCATCGAAGGACATCGGGCCATTGATGATAATATTGCTCAGGTAACAGCGCTGGTTGATAACTTAGATAAGACTGCTGAAGATGTAAGTAACCTGAAACAAGTGAGTGATAATATTGGTAGTGTATTAGATGTGATTAAAGGCATTGCCGAACAAACCAACCTCTTGGCCTTGAATGCGGCCATTGAGGCCGCACGGGCAGGGGAGTTGGGACGTGGTTTTGCCGTGGTGGCCGATGAAGTAAGGGCGCTTGCCAGAAAAACCCACCAATCAACCACTGAAATTGAACAAATTATCGGTAATCTGCAAACTCAGGCCGAAACTTCTTATCAAGCCACGCGAGCGGGCAAGGTGATGGTGAGCGAAACCATCAAGTCGGCGCAGGGCACGGGTGAGTCTTTGGTTCAGATTAAGCAAGAAATGAGTTCGGTGAATGACATGGTGAACATGATAGCCAGCGCCAGTGAGGAGCAAGCCAATGTGACCAATGCGGTCACCAAGGATGTGGAATCGTTGAGCCAAGGTACGGCGTCGTTGAGTCAGGACAGTAAGCAGTTACAACAAGCCACTGAAGACTTGCTTGAGGTGAGCGTTCAAATGGTACAACAGGTGAATCGTTTTAAATATAAGTAAGCTGCGTTGAGCGAAGCATTGTGCTGTTTATGCGGATATCTCGCTGAAAGGGGGCATCGATAGGCCCCCTTTTATATGTCTATGAGCTGTTAATCGAACTCGCGGTATGTTTGGCCATATTTATGCGTCACCAACTTTGCAGCATTGCTGCTCAGCCATTTGAGGCGCAATGGTGATCTTACTGTTCGTTGCCTGAGGGATTACCGATGAACGCCAAGACCTTGCTTGAACGTTTTTTAATCATTGAAGACCTTCGCCAAGATTGAAAAACTAAGCCAAAATAGTCGCGCCGCTCCAGCTTGTTTGCTTATTCACAGGCGCTACGGTTGGCTTGGCTCTATCGGCAGAGCATGATCACTTCCCCATTCAGACCAAGAGCCATCATAAAGTGCCACCTGCGTGTAGTTCGCTAATAAGGCTGCAACTAAGCCAATACAAGCGGTAATGCCGGAGCCACAAGAGAACACCAGTGGCTTGGAAGTATCTTGTATTACTGCAGAGAACAAGGCTTGTAGCTCGCTTGAACTTTTGTACTTATGCTCATCAAGGGTTTGCTCGAAAGGCAGATTGAGCGACTTGGGAATATGTCCGCTTCGAACGCCTGGTCTTGGTTCTTGCGCTGCGCCAGTAAATCGCCCAGAAGCGCGAACATCAATCACACTAAAGTCTTGGCGAGTAAGATTAGCAAGGACTTGTTGCTTGAAAACCAGAGCATCAGTCGAAAAACTTAATGGGGGATAGCTTCCTGAGTGAGCCTTCGTGCGGTATTCCGTGGCGCTTGGGTAGTTGTGTTTCAGCCATTCAGGGAGACCACCGTCTAGTATATAGACCTTCGCGAGGCCAAAAGACTTGAGGATCCACCATGCCCTTGGCGACGAGTAGATCCCTTGGTTATCATATACTACGATGGTGGTGTTGGCGGTGATCCCAAGACTCTCCATCAGCTTCGATACTTGCGTGGATGATGGAAATGCGTGGATCTGCGGACTTGAATGGTCGACTAGCTCGTTAGACAAATCCACATAGTAACTGTTGGGAATGACTGATAATGTCTCATAAACGATAGCTTCTTTCCCAACCACGGATTTCATGCTGACATCGATAATCCTCAGATCATCATCAGCGAGTCGTTGGTATAAACTGGCTGCCGAAATTAATAGACGGTCCATCCTTCCTCCAAAAAAGTTAACGCCACAAGTCTGGTTGTTTCATATCGCTGGCAACAAAGCCCATCAAGCGCCACTCAGGATGGGATATGCGAACGACAAATCTTACAACACCAGCCTGCATAAATGCACAAAAATACTTTAACTTTCTTATGCTTGAAACCAAAAAATAATGTGCTGGTCCAGTCTTGCGGATGCTTGAATGGCGGTCGATAGTAAGCGCTTAGGCTATTCGTGACTGATGTTTAGCAGGATTGATTGTTGGCTTGAGAAAATGAGCCTTCAATCCCGGCTTTGTTCAACGGGGGCATTTGCTGGTCGAGGAGCAATTAATATAAAACGGGGCTGAGGGTTCTTGAGCGATCGCTTTCAGAGCGGGGTCAATGTCGCCTCGCTTCAAATGGCGGGCGTGCTGGAACAAGTGCTTGCTTGAGCGTATGGTTATTGTTTATCAAGTTATTAGCGAATAAAAGGAAGTCAGCTGATGCCGCAGATCCAATCCATCGGGGTGATCCATTCTCCCTACCAGTGTTTAGAAGATATGCCGATCCAACCCAAGGGGGCGAGTGAGGTCAAAGGTGAGATCGTGTTAGACCCGCAATACGCCGAGGGGCTGGCCGATCTGGAAGGATTCTCGCATATTTACCTGATTTATCACTTTCACAAAGCCATTCGCACCGAGTTGCGGGTGACGCCTTTCATGGATACTCAGCCCCGCGGGGTGTTTTCTACTCGCTCACCGCTACGACCTAATCACATTGGTATGTCGGTGCTTGAGGTGAGTCAGGTGGTGGGCAATCGGATCTATGTACAGGGTATCGATATCCTCGATGGCACGCCCTTATTGGATATTAAACCCTATATTGCCAAGTTTGATGCGGTAGCACAGAGCCGCTCGGGTTGGCTGCAAGCTAGCGAGCAAGAGATTGTTAATAAGCGTTCTGACCAGCGCTTTGTTTAATTAAGAGCGCGTGTTCGAAAATGAAAGGAGTGGATATCTTAGAATTCAGACCTCGCTGCGAGCATTGTCTTGTTCGTCTATGCTCGTCAGCGGAAGGTTTGTCCCATTTTGTGGAAGTGCTTGCGTCTGGACAGCTCCGACTCTCGCGGGATGAGATTAGAGATATGATGTGCTTGATGCTCCGATGAGTCTTAGGTTTGTGTTTAAGCCAGTCGGGCCGCATCTTCAGCAGCAGTTGTTTGTGTTGCTCTGAGGAAGGCCGTTAATGGGGCTCTAGGGTGAGGTCGTGCTCAAGCGCACACTCAATCGGCTAAAAAAAATCTAAACGTTTGGCGATTTCCTGCCAGCGTTTGATCCGCTGTTCACTATTGGGGGAGCGCTTAGCAACCGCATCTACCAGCATATTGGTGGTGAGCACTATTCCCCAAGTGGATTCTAAAAATAACCCAGATTTAGATTTTGAATAAATAATATGGGCTCCATATTCAACTGCCCAATGGCAAAACTCATCGGTGATGATGACAATTTGGATCCCTTCTCTTTGAGCTTCTTCACAGAGTTTGCGACTTTCTGCTGCGTAAGGCACCACATCTAAAATCACTAAAGCATGGTAGCCTTGTTGGGAGTGCGGCACCTCTGCAAGCCATTCTGCCAGCATACTATCGTGAGGTGAAAGGTATTGCACCGAGTCGCGAGCCAAAGATAAGCGACGACTAAAGTCTTCCGCTGCGCCGCGTATAGATTGAAACCCGGAAACATAAACTTTGCTGGCTGCACTCACGCAAGCAACTAGGCTTTGCCAATGTTCGGTTTCAAATTGCTCATATAAACGCATCATTGCTTGCAGCTCATGTTTGAAATTTTCTCGGTAAAAAGAGTCAACGGGTAGGCGTTGGTTGTCACTTTCTTGTATCGGGATCACTTCTTTTTGCAAGGCTTCCTTGAGGGATGCGATCCCTTGATAGCCAGCCCGCTTTAGAAAACGACTCACGGTAATTTGGCTCACGGCTGCTTTCTCGGCGATGGAAGCCCCAGTCTCGTAACTGATTCGGTCTAGGTTTAATAGAATGAATTGTGCGACTCTCGCTTCTGACTTGGTGGCTTTAGGGATTAAAGCTTGTATTTTTTGAGCGGTGTTGTTGGCGATAAACTCGGGTTTTGAAGAAAAAGTATTTTTCAAAATATTGTCTCCTGTGTCATTAACAATTTATTGCATCATCTCTGTGCGAAACCAAGGCCGATATATCCAAGTTAGTGCATAAATATACAGTTGAACAGTGCTTGCTAGAGAGTTGTTTTTATAACCTATTGATTTTCAAGTTAAAATAATATGTTACGAATCTAACATATATTGATATTGAAATAATCATGCCTAACCATAGAATGAAGGGGTGGTGTTTTTATAAACAAATTAACTGTTTTTCAATCAACAAAGGTGAGCTCATGAACTGTTCAATTTCTAGAAAAAGAGGTCATATGCTGAAAACTGCTTTGCTTGCGACAAGTCTCGCATGCGCTGCTTTTAGCTATTCCCAAGTTGCGTCGGCAGAAGAGACCTTAAACCTTTACAACTGGGGAGAATATATCAACCCAGAGGTGCTCAGCCGCTTTACTGAATCGACTGGAATTAAAGTGAAGTTAGACACTTATTCTTCTAATGAAGAGTTGCTCGCTAAATTACAGGCCGGTGCGACGGGCTACGATATTGTGTTTCCTTCGGTACACATGCAAGACATTATGGCGCAGCTTCATTTACTCGAAAAAACTCATATTAATCAGTACTCGGGTTTTAAGCATATCGATAGCGCTTTTCTTACCGCAGAATCTGACCCCAAAGGAGAATACTGCTTGCCTTACGCTTGGGGTACCGTGGGGATCCTCTATAACAAGAAGTTGGTTCCAGAGCTGAATTCTTGGGATGATTTCTTCGCGTTACCCAAGCAAGGTAAAAATATCGCCATGTTGGATGAGATGCGCGAAGTTATTAGTGTAGGTTTGATCACTCATGGTAAAAGTGTCAACAGTACTGACCGAGATGATTTAAAAGTAGCGCAAGACTATATCATTCAACAAAAAGGTAATATTTCAGCCTTTACTTATGACAGCATTCCGATGGTGCAATCCGGTGATATTGCTGCTGCTCAATGGTATGTCGGAGCAATGTTATATGTATTTGAGAATCCCGATGAGCTGGCGTATGTGATCCCCGAGGAAGGTGCGACCAAATACCAAGAGAATATGTGTGTGCTTAAAAGTGCTCCGAATAAAGCGAACGCCCAAAAATTCTTAGAATTTTTTACCCAGCCTGAAATTGCCGCCTTAAATGCCAAGCAGCAAACCAACGGCACGATGAACAAAGATGCGATTGAATTGTTGCCTGACTATTTACGTAATAATCCGAGTATTAACCCACCGGCTTCGGTGAGAGCCAAACTACAAATGTTTAAGGAATTAGGTAAAGGCATTAAGTTGTATGACAGAGCTTGGACCAAAATCCGTACTTCTTCTTAATCGTTTGCAGCATGCGGGCTTGCCCGCTTTTCTTATTTTTTGAGGTTGTTTATGTCTACTGCGGTACCAGTCCCTGAATATGTCCGAATTCGTCGCGCTCATCGTCAGTTCATTACGCCCGAAGGGGGAGTGATACATGCTTTGGATTCGGTGGATTTGTCTATTGCCCAGAGTGAATTTATCACCTTGCTTGGTCCTTCTGGGTGTGGGAAAACGACCTTATTGAAAATAGTGGCTGGTTTCGAAGAGATCGACAGTGGCGATATTCTGCTGGATGGTCAATCGATTATTGGCAAGCCTGCGCATAAGCGGCCGGTGAATACCGTGTTTCAGTCCTATGCTTTATTTCCTCATCTGTCGGTGGGAGACAATGTGGGTTATGGTCTGGATGTCGCAAAGGTGGCAAAAACCGAGCGTAACCGACGTGTGGCAGAGGCCTTAGAGATGGTGGGTTTAGCTGGGATCGAAAAACGTAATCCAGCACAACTGTCTGGTGGCCAGCAGCAGCGAGTCGCCTTAGCTCGAGCCATCATTAACCGTCCTAAGTTACTGTTGTTAGATGAACCCTTGTCAGCCTTAGATAAAAACTTGCGTTTAAAAATGCAAATTGAATTAAAAAATCTACAAACAGAATTAGGGATCTGCTTTATTTTTGTCACCCATGACCAAGAAGAGGCCTTGACCATGTCTGACCGTATTGTGGTGTTGAACGGTGGCAAGGTTCAGCAGGTTGGTACGCCAGATGAGATATACCATCGCCCGAAAAATAACTTTGTGGCGACCTTCATTGGTGAAAGTAATATCTTTACCGGAAAAGTCGTCGAGCAAGACCAGCAGGGCATTCAAATTGATTGTGGTGGCTTGCGAATACACAGTACAGACGCTGAGGCATCGTTAGGCCAACCGATGACCTTATTGCTTCGTCCCGAGCAAATGTCGCTAACGCCACCTCTTGATTCGCAACAGCTTGCGAGTTTAAGCATGACCCTTGATCAAGTGGTATTTATTGGCAGCGATTATCAATTGCATGGGCACTTGTCGAATGGCTTTCAGTTATCGGCCTTAGTGCGCCAACATGCCACTCCTTTGGCACAAGGTGATCAAGTTGTGCTTTATTATCAGCCCAAGGCAGTGCATACCATTCCTGAATCAGCCGTTGGGAGTAAGCCATGAGTGTGTTTATTCGAGCACGCCAGCGGCTGATGTTAGCTGGTTTGCTGGCTCCAACGACTTTGTTTCTTGGGATATTTTTTCTGATCCCACTCGGTATTATGTTGCTCTATAGCTTCTTGGAACCGGGCCTGTATGGGGGCGTGGAGTGGAATTTTTATCATTGGAATTACGGTCGGGTTTTTGGCTGGGCCGATGGTGTTTATGAAGAGTTTGACTCGGTTTACCTTGAGATCTTATTACGTTCGATTGGGCTCGCGAGTGCAACGGTGATTTGCACCCTGGTGATTTGTTATCCCGTTGCTTTTTGGGTCGCTACTTTAACGGCAAAACAGAAGTCGTTCTTTATCTTCCTTATTACTTTGCCATTTTTTGCAAGTATGGTGGTTAGGTTATATGCCTGGGTACTGATTTTGCGTAATTCCGGTTTTGCCAATCAGTTCTTACAGGCGGCGGGCATTATTACTGAGCCCTTAAATCTGATGTTTTCAGGCACCGCGGTCATCATTGGCATGGTGTATATCTTTATTCCATTTATGTTTTTACCGATTTATTCCAGTGTTGAAAAACTAGACATGAGCTTGTTGCAAGCATCCCAAGATTTAGGCGCGACCCCATTTACCACCTTTAGACGAGTGGTCCTTCCGATGACCATTCCCGGGATTGTCGCAGGTTCTATCTTGGTCTTTATTCCTAGTCTCGGCAATTTTGTGGTGCCTGACTTATTGGGCGGCGCCAAGGTGATGATGATTGGCAACATGGTGGAGCAACAGTTTTTATATGCTCGCAATTGGCCCTTTGGCGCGACCTTGTCGATGGTGATTATCTTCTTGATGCTGGCCATTCTGTCGTTTTATTTGTTTGTCTCCGCCAAAAAAGTACAGCAACCTTAGGAACTGATGATGAAGAAGCAAACTGCATTAGGCCGTTTATTATCTGTATATAGTACGTTCTTCTTTGTATTTTTGTATGCCCCCGTGCTGCTTATTGTGATTTATTCATTTAACTCAAATCCGATTAATATCATGATTTGGGACGGCTTTACCTTTGATTGGTATCGCAGTATTTTTGGCGCGCAGACCCACTTAGCGGATTCAAATAGCTATGTGAATTCAACCGCACAATTATTGAATGCCCTGAAAAATAGTTTACAAGTGGCTTGTAGCGCCACATTGATCGCGACCCTATTGGGGACTAGCGCAGCCATCGCCATTTCACGTTTTCGTTTTAAATTACAAGGATTTTACCGGTTACTGTTATTTGTTCCGATGGTGATGCCTGACATTGTATTAGGCATTGCGTTGCTGATTTTCTTCGTTGGTGCCGGTTTCACGCTGGGCAATACGACGATTATTATTGGCCATTGCACCTTTTTGAGCAGCTATGTGTTTGTGGTCGTAAGCGCTCGCTTAGCTGGCATGGATCCGAAGATAGAGTCGGCCTCTGCCGATCTGGGGGCAAATGAATGGCAAACTTTTCGCCGTATCACCTTACCTCTCATTTTACCGGGTGTTATTGGCGGTGCCATGCTTAGTTTCATTATTTCGATGGACGATTTGGTGATTACTTGTTTTATTAGTGGGGTGGACTCCACGACTTTACCGGTATTTATCTTAGGTATGATCCGTCGCGGGATTAAACCCGAAATTAACGCCATTGCTACTTTGATGCTGTTGTTTTCTGTTGCTATCGCCTCGATCGGTATTTATTTCAAATCTAAGAACTCAAGTGATTAAGGAGAGTATGGGCAATATGATGTCTAAACGACGAGCAAGAGAGTTAGGTCTTCCCTTTCCTGGACGTACTGGCCCTAACAATGCGATTACCGATGTTGCAGGCGTTTTAGTTGGTTATCAAACCATCAGAAACGAACAGCCCCTCTCTCCGGCATGCACCGGGGTTACGGCTATCTTGCCACATGGGCGAAGTCATACTCCAAGGCCTGTATGGGCTGGCATGTATGCCTTAAACGGGAATGGTGAAATGACCGGGACTCACTGGATCCAAGATGGAGGTTACTTCACGGGTCCGATTATGATTACCAATTCGCATGGTGTGGGGATGACCCACCATGCGGCGGTGAAGTGGATGATTCAGCAGTATCAAGCGGTGTGGCAGGGGCATCACCTATGGGCAATGCCGGTTGTCGCCGAAACCTTTGATGGTATTTTGAATGATATTAATGCGCTGCATATTACCGAACAGGATGCGCTGGCTGCTTTGAATAATGCCGCGGCTGGAAAAATTGCCGAAGGAAATGTTGGTGGGGGAACCGGAATGATTGCCTATGATTTCAAAGGCGGCACCGGAACATCGTCGCGTTTGGTCGAAGTGGATGGGCAGACTTACACGGTAGCCGCTTTAGTGCAGGCAAATCATGGCATTCGTCCTTGGTTTAATGTACTCGGTGCGCCATTAGGTAAAGTGATGACCGAAGATCGGATCCATAGCAAGCATGAGCAGGGCTCAATTATCGTGATTTTGGCAACCGATGCACCGATGTTACCGCATCAGCTGAAGCGGATGGCGAAGCGGGCGGCGATTGGCATTGGTCGCAATGGTTCTCCGGGAGGAAACAATTCGGGGGATATTTTTCTTGCCTTTAGCACCGCAAATCAACAAGAAATGCCGCAATTATCCGGGCCCATGCGCACCATGCATTGTTTAAACGATGAGGTTTTTGATGATTTTTATCTGGCCAGTGTCGAAGCAATCGAAGAGTCGGTGATTAATGCGATGGTTGCTGCTGAAGACGTACCAACCTTTAAACAACCTGCGGGGCAAATTTGCAAGGCGATTGATCCCCAGCGTTTGACACAGTTAGTTAGAAGTTTTCACGCCACTGGTATAAATCTGAGCTGAGTATACTTTTATCTTCCTTAGATAAATGCCACCGGGTGCCTTGATTTAGCCTTTTCAAAATTCAGTCGACTTGAGTTTTTCAATGGGCAAAGCTTGCACAAAGGCCAGAACTTTGGATAATGCCAGCCCTGTTCTACATTTAGAACGTCCCTGCAATTTCTTAGTCTGGAATTATCATGAGTGAGCAAGATCAAAACCCGGCTCCTGAGGCCCCTCAAGAGCAAGCCGAAGACAAACGACTTCGTAAAATTCGTAGCTTTGTAAAACGAGAAGGTCGTTTAACCAAGCGCCAGGAAAATGCGCTCACCGAGTTTTGGCCAACCTTGGGTCTGGATCATCAGGCCGCAAACTATTCGCTGGCGCAGGTATTTGGTCGCGATGCGAAAACTGTACTCGAAATTGGTTTTGGTATGGGCGCCTCTTTGGTGGAGATGGCGAAGCATGCGCCTGAGACTAATTTTATTGGCATTGAAGTGCATCGCCCTGGGGTGGGTGCTTGTTTGGCCGATGCAGTGGATGCGCAGATCGACAATCTGCGGGTCTTTGAACACGATGCAGTAGAAGTTTTAAACGATAGTATTCCAGACAACAGCCTCGATACGGTGCAACTGTTCTTTCCCGACCCTTGGCATAAATCACGTCATCACAAACGGCGCATTGTTCAGCCAGAATTTGTTGAATTGCTGCGTAATAAACTCAAAATTGGCGGTGTATTTCATATGGCGACCGACTGGCAGCATTACGCCGAGCATATGTTAGAAGTGATGCAGGCGGCGCCAGGCTATCGCAATACTTCTGAAACTAACGATTATGTACCGCGTCCGGATTGGCGTCCCTTAACCAAGTTTGAAAACCGCGGCCATCGTTTAGGCCACGGGGTGTGGGATTTGATCTTCGCTCGCGAAGCCTAAAGCCTAATTTAATCGGTAAAGCAATTCAGTAGGTCGTTTAGAAATAAACGGCCTTTTTTTGTGACCTGCCAGCTAGTGGCATTTTCTTCCAGCAAGGTTTGTTGCTTGGCACTGTCGAGTGAGTTTTCCAACGCGCTTAAACTTAAGCCTGTTAAGTTCACAAACTCGCTTTTCGGGATGGCTTCAAACAGGCGCAGCCGATTTAAGAAGTACTCAAAGGCTAAATCTTGGTTTGCCACTGGCCATTGTTTATAGAGGAATTCCCGCTGCGGATCTAAGTAGCCTTTCGGGTGTTTTAGCTTCTCGGTTCTGAATAAATGCTGAGTCTGCAAATCAGTGATTTTGCCGTGCGCTCCGCAACCAATACCTAAGTAATCGCCAAAGCGCCAGTAGTTGAGGTTGTGTTGTGAGCGATCTCCATCGCGGCAATAGGCCGACACTTCGTATTGTGCATAGCCAGCCTGAGCTAATTGCTGCTGTCCCTGCTCGAAAATATCCCACAACAGATCTTCGTTGGGTAAGGCGGGCGGTCGTGATGCAAAGGCGGTATTGGCTTCAATGGTGAGTTGATACCAGGACAGGTGGCTGGGGCCAAGCGCAAAGGCTTGCTGTAGATCTTGCATCGCTTGCTCAAGGCTTTGCTTAGGCAGGCCATGCATTAAATCGAGGTTGATCCGTTTAAAGCCAGCTTGCTGCGCATATTCGAAGGCCCGCAGCGCCTCTTCGCCGCTGTGGATCCGCCCCAGTTTGCTTAAATGGCTTTGTTGAAAGCTTTGTACGCCAATCGACAAACGATTCACGCCCGCTTGAAAGTAGCCTTTAAAGCGGTCTGCTTCGGCGGTGCCCGGGTTGGCCTCCATGGTGACTTCGGTGTCGGGCTCAAGCTGCAAATGTTGCTTGATTCCCTGCAGCAAGCGCGCAATCGCTTCGGCAGACAGCAGGCTTGGTGTGCCGCCACCAATAAAGATACTGTGTAAGGGGCGCCCTTGTAGTGTGGGGAAACGTGCTAAGTCTTGTTCAAGGTCAGCCAGAAGCGCACTGATGTATGCCGCTTCTGGTAAGTCTTGCTTTAAGCCATGGGAGTTGAAATCACAATAGGGGCATTTTTGAACACACCAAGGGATGTGAACATACAGACTTAATGGCGGCGCAAGACTTAACATACGCAATGATTAAGCTGTGCTAATAATTCTCTAAGGGCTTGGCCTCGGTGACTTAAGGCGTTTTTCTCTGCCTTGCTGAGCTGGGCGGAGGTGGACTGGTGTTCGGCAACCCAAAATACCGGATCATAACCGAAGCCGCCTTCACCGTGGATCTGCTCGGTGATTTGGCCGCGCCATTTACCATGACAAATCAGCGGGGCTGGGTCATCGGCATGGCGTAAATACACCAATACGCAGTGAAACTCTGCACCGCGTTGCGACTCGGGCACGTCTTTTAGTGCTGCGAGTAATTTTAGTACGTTGTCGTGATCACTGGCGTTGCTGCCAGCATAACGTGAAGAATATAGTCCCGGCGCACCATTAAGATAATCCACTGCTAAACCAGAGTCGTCGGCAATAGCGGGTAAACCGGTGATTTTTGCCGCATGGCGGGCTTTAATAATGGCATTTTCTACAAAGGTGGTGCCGGTTTCTTCGGCGTCCACAATGGCAAATTCACTTTGCGCCACAATTTGTTTTTGTAAGGGTTTGAGTAACTCGGAAAGTTCGGCAACTTTACCGGGATTACCGGTGGCCAAGACAACTTTTTGCATGGGAAACCTTTGTCTGTGTCGATGTGAGCCTAAGTGTAATCGAAGGGCTTGCTTGCCAAAAGCCCTAATCGCCTGCTTGATCGATATTGGCTTATTCTACATAAAATTTATGATTGAATTTAAGCCGCTGCTGTTTAGGGCCTTCACCAATCAAGATCTCAAAGCGAAAGGTTTCCTCGTTGCTAAAACGCAGTTGCGCAAGGTAGTAGACTGAATCGCCTTCACGAACTTCTTGGAATTCTAATTGATTTTGATTGCCAATTAAGTTTTGCGCGGTTCCCGATATTTTGACCGCTAGAGCTGGCTTCCCTTTTGCTTTTGCATCTAACACTGTGATGTTAATTAAGCCTTTGTAGCGACTACGTTCCAGTTGGTACACCTTGGCGACTTCGGCGGGAATAAAAGTGGAGTTTAGGGCCATATAGTGGACTTCATAGTCACCTAACAAGACTTTTTGTTCAGCCTGGCTGGGAAAGGCAAACAGTAGCAGGCTACTGACAAAGCTAAACAATAGATACTTACGCATGATGCTAACCTTTTAAAAAACTTTGGTTTTAGTATAGAAATAAAATGTGGGTCATTGCTTACATTAAGTTGGCAATTATTTCAGGAATAATTTGTGGCGATGTTACTTCAATGGTTTTGTGTCGGCCCAAATCACCGCGAATAATGCTTACTTGCGACTTCGCCACCTTGCATTGCTTGGCAATAAATTTACTCAGGTGCTGGTTGGCTTTACCATCGATAGGGGGGGCCGTAATGGCGATTTTAAGTTCTTCGCCATGTAGACCGACGATGGCATCGCGACTCGCTTTGGGTTGCACGTAAACCTGCAAACGCAGGTTTACGCCTTCCATCGACACTGCTGGCATTTACAGCAGGCTCCAAAGCGGGATCCAACCACTAATCAATAAGTTTAAAAAGTTCAAGGCAACAAACAAGACTAAGACCGAGAGATCGAGTCCGCCGATTGCTGGAATAATCCGGCGAATGGGCGAGAGCATCGGTTCTGTGAGTTGCCCTAGTACATATTCTACCGGGCTACGACCTTGGCTCACCCAACTTAAAATCGCGCGGAGTAGCAGCACCCAAAAGATCATATAGCCGGCTTCTTTCAGAGTATTGAGTAGCGCAATGAGTGGCAGTTGCGGCCAGCTAATCCCGCCAGACATTTGCATTAAAAGAGCCCATTTCACTGCGGCAACAAATACTGCCAATAATACTGCTGCCCAATCAACACCAGCAAATCCGGGAATAATTCGACGGATGGGGACCACGATAGGGTTGGTGGCTTTAACAATAAACTGGCTCAATGGGTTATAAAAATCAGCACGAGCCATTTGTAGCCAAACTCGCAGCAATACCACCATCAGGTAGAGGTTGAATACAACTTCAATTAAATAACTAAACGCTTGCATAAGATCCTCTGATTAATTAAAACAAACTTTCCATTTCACGCCCACGCGCAATGGCGGCGTCCATGGCTTGACCGACGATACGCGGTAATTGCTGTTCTTCAAACACGCGAATGGCTTCGGCAGTCGTGCCTCCCTTAGATGTAACATTGGCCCGAAGGGTCGTTAAATCAAGGTCTGGATTAGCCGCGACCAGTTCAGCGCTACCTAAAGCCGATTGTTGCACCAATTGGCGCGCCTGCTCAGGACTAAAACCTAAGTGTTCGGCATGTTGTTGCATGGCTTCCATGAACAAGAAAAAATAAGCAGGTGCACTACCAGCTGCGGCAATAATGTGGTTAATTTGATCTTCTTGTTGTACCCAGCAAGTCTCTCCAACCGCTTGCATCAGTTGCTCTGCTGCTGCGCTTTGTTGGGCGCTTACATCGCTAGGAGCATACAGTCCAGTCATGCCTCGGCCCACTAAGGCTGGTGTATTCGGCATGGTTCTTACAATGGCGGTTTTTTCACCGAGTAGGTTTTTTAAACGTGCGATACTGATACCCGCTGCGATGGAGATAAATAGTTTGTTGGATAAATCGCCGCTTTGCTTGGCCAGATCTTCACAAACGATCGCCATGAGCTGTGGTTTTACCGCTAAAACAATCACATCACTTTGGGCGGTGGCTTGTGCATTATTGTCGGTCACTGGTATCGCAAACTCTTGTTGCAGCTTCTGCTGTTGTTCAAGGTTTGGATCACTGGCGGTGATATTACTTGCGTCGGTGCCATTAGCGATCAGGCCGCCAATTAAACTACTGGCCATGTTGCCGCCACCGATAAACGCAATTCGAACTGTCATGTTGTTGTTCCTTGTTGTTTAGCCACGCTGGCCAAATATAGCACTGCCTATACGTACCATGGTACTGCCATGGTTAATCGCATCTTGCATGTCGCCACTCATGCCCATGGAAAGGGTATCGACACTAGCATATTGCTGCTGTAGTTGAGAAAACTTTTCAGCCATTGCTTTAAATTGTTGGTCTAGTCGCTGATCATTATCGAGTTTCTGCGGAATGGCCATTAAGCCTCGTAAAGTCAAATTGGGTAAGCTGGCAACATAAGCTGCCAACTCATCCACTTGCGTGAGGCTTAGTCCCGATTTTGCCGATTCTTGACTAATATTAACTTGTAAGCACACTTGAAGCGGTGCCATTTTGTTGGGACGTTGTGCATTCAGGCGCTCGGCTATTTTGTCCCGCGCTAGGGTTTGCATCCAGTCGAAGTGTTCTGCAACCAAGCGAGTCTTATTTGATTGTAAGGGGCCAATAAAGTGCCACTCTATCGGATCTTTTAGCCAAGTTTGTTGTCGACTTTGAACGATTTTATCGACGCCTTCTTGGACATAGTTTTCACCAAATAAGCGTTGTCCAGCTTGGTAGGCTGCAGCAATGTCGCTCAGCGGTTTGGTTTTACTGACCGCCAGCAAAGCTACACTATTTGGCGGACGATGTGCTTGAGCTAACGCTTGCTGAATTTCTTGGTTAACAAATTGAAGTGCTTGGGTAATACTGCTCATAGTCTCAACATCGGGGAAATGAATAAATGGATGTTACTGAATTACTAGCCTTTAGTGTAAAACATAACGCGTCTGATCTACACCTATCTGCGGAATTACCACCAATGATTCGAGTGGATGGGGAAGTCAGAAAGATTAATTTGCCCGCCTTAGAGCATAAACAGGTACATAGTCTAATTTATGACATCATGAATGATAAGCAGCGTAAAGAATATGAGGAAAACTTGGAAATCGATTTTTCCTTTGAAGTTCCCGGTATTGCGCGCTTCAGGGTGAATGCATTTCAACAGAGTAGAGGCTCGGCGGCGGTATTTCGGACGATTCCCTCCGAGGTGCTGACTTTAGACCAGCTGGCTGCCCCCGCAATTTTTAGACAAATTTCTGAACACCCGCGTGGATTAGTGCTGGTGACTGGCCCCACTGGCTCAGGTAAATCAACCACCTTGGCGGCGATGATTGATTATATTAATGAGCAGCGTCATGAACACATTTTAACCATTGAAGACCCCATTGAATTTGTCCATAAAAATAAAAATTGTTTGATTAACCAACGTGAAGTACATCGAGATACCCATAGTTTCACTAATGCCTTACGTTCAGCCCTACGTGAAGATCCAGACATTATTTTAGTCGGTGAATTAAGGGATTTAGAAACCATTCGCTTAGCGCTGACTGCCGCTGAAACTGGGCATTTGGTGTTTGGTACGCTGCATACCACCTCGGCGGCGAAAACCATTGACCGGGTGATTGATGTCTTCCCTGCAGCAGAAAAAGACATGGTTCGCTCGATGTTATCTGAATCTTTAAGGGCGGTCATTGCGCAAACCCTACTGAAAAAACTTGGCGGTGGGCGAGTGGCTGCCCACGAGATTATGGTTGGTATTCCAGCGATTCGGAACTTGATCCGCGAAGACAAGGTGGCACAGATGTATTCGGTGATCCAAACCGGTATGGCCCATGGAATGCAAACCCTTGATCAAAATTTAAAAGAATTAGTCAATCAAGGTTTGGTGGCTTATAACGATGCGAAAGCGAAAGCGGCTGATCCCAATAACTTTTAGGAGCTTCGATGTTACTTGATCAATTATTGCGAGAGATGTCGGAGCGCAAGGCCTCCGATTTGTATATATCGGTAGGCGTTCCTCCTAGCGCCAAGATTAGTGGGCGTTTACAGCCGCTCAGTGAACAACCAGTGAAGCCTGAACAAGTAATGGCAATGTTGTCCAGCATTCGGAGTGAGTCGCAGCTGCAGGCATTTCTGCAGGAGCTCGAAGCTAACTTTGCAATTGCTCGTCAAGGTTTGGGCCGTTATCGGGTGAGCGCATTTTTCCAGCGTGAACAGCCGAGTATGGTGATCCGCCGGATTGAAACTGAAATCCCCAGTTTCGAACAGCTACAATTGCCTCCAATTCTGAAAGAAGTTGGCTTGTCAAAACGAGGCTTAATCTTATTTGTAGGGGCAACTGGTGCGGGTAAGTCGACCACCCAAGCCAGTATGATTGATTACCGCAACCATCATTCAAGTGGACATATTTTAACCATTGAAGATCCGGTGGAATTTATGCACAAACACGCTGGCTGCATTGTTAATCAGCGTGAAGTGGGGATCGATACCCCTTCTTTTGAAGAGGCCTTGAAGAACTCTTTGCGTCAGGCGCCGGATGTTATTTTAATCGGTGAAATTCGAACCCGTGAAACCATGGAATTTGCGCTGCAATTCTCCGAAACCGGTCATCTGTGTATGGCGACCTTACATGCCAACAACGCCAACCAAGCTCTGGATAGAATCATGCATTTAGTACCAGAAGAGCGGCATCGGCAATTGTGTTTTGATCTTTCTTTTAACCTGCGAGCGATTGTCGCGCAGCAGCTGGTTCCGGTGAAAGACGGGAGTAGCCGCCGTGGCGTATTTGAAATCTTGTTAAATACGCCGCTCGCTGCCGACATTATTCGCAAGGGTGATATGCATAAACTGAAAGACCTCATGAATCGGTCGCGAGAGCAGGGCATGCTGACCTTCGATCAGAGCCTGTTTGATCTCTATGAAAGTGGCGTAATTGGTTACGCCGAAGCGATTGCGCATGCCGATTCGCCAAATGATTTAAGGTTGATGATTAAATTGCAAGGCAGTGATAAATCTAATAACTTAGACAGCGGAATGTTAGACGGTGTGACCGTCGATTATTAGGACAAAGGAGCATTATGTTAGCGGTTATTTCACCAGCTAAAACCTTAGATTTTAGTTCAGCAGTACCTTGCACTAAAGCCACCCGCCCAGCGATGTTAGCGCATAGCGCAAAGTTGATTGAGGTGGCTCGGCAATTGAGTCCTGCGGAGATTGCTAGTCTAATGAAAATTAGTGATAAGTTGGCGGGGTTAAATGCGGCACGCTTTGCAGAGTGGTCCGCTGATTTACCGGAAGACCTCGCTCGGCAGGCAATTTTTGCCTTTAAAGGTGATGTTTATACTGGTTTAGATGCTTATCGTTTAGATGCGTCGCAACTTGATCATGCGCAGCAGCATCTGCGGATCTTATCTGGCCTATATGGTTGCCTCCGCCCCCTCGATCTGATGATGGCCTACCGTTTGGAAATGGGGATTAAGTTGGCGAATGAGCGTGGTAGTAACTTATACCAGTTCTGGGGAGAGCTAATTACTGAACAGTTAAATTTAGCCCTGGAACAGCAAGCAGATAATGTTTTGCTAAACTTAGCCTCCAACGAGTATTTCAAAGCGGTAAAACTTAAATCACTGAATGCTCGAGTGGTGACCCCTGTATTTAAAGATCAGAAAAATGGTCAGTACAAGATCATTAGTTTTTATGCTAAAAAAGCGCGAGGTTTAATGGCCCGTTATCTGCTGGAACAAAAGCCTAATAATCTCGAGCAACTCTGTGCTTTTAATGCTGATGGTTACTATTTTGATGAAGCGAGTTCCGATGCTAACCATTTAACGTTCTTACGTGATCACGCTTAATTTGCTTTAAACTTAGGGCTTATGTATCGCGAGAGTTTCGGCGTTTTTATTGATTCACTTGTTATCTTGGAAAAGCCCTGCCAATATTGAATATAACTGCCATGAAGAGCAGTTTTTGGTAATAGCTAACTTATTTTTGCTCAAGGTTGTCGACAGAGAAGTCGAAAAAGTCCATATGGAGAGAGTATGAAAAATAAGATTGTAGTGGTCATGGCATTGTTGGGTGTTGCAACATTGTCAGGTTGTTCGAATGCACCTAAAGGGGATGCTGGGATTATTTGCCCAGCCATTGGTGGCGGTCTTGGTGCCTTGATTGGTGGTGGTGCTGGCGCTGTCGGTGGCGTTATTACTGGGGCGATGTTCTGCGCCAATCCAGATCAAGATGGTGATGGAGTCATTAATAGTCAAGATGAATGTCCAGATACCCCCGCCGGTACTGTGGTTGATGAACGCGGTTGTGCTGCAGTTGAAGAGGCCGTCGTTGAACAAGCTGTTGTAGAAGAAGCTGTGGTTGTAGAACAAGTAGCGGTGGTCGCGGCTGCTGCAGTGTTGATCCCAGAAGGCTGTGAACAATATGTGATGGTTGATGGCGATAAAGTGATGGGCTTCAAACACGTTCTTTTTGGTTTCAACAAAGATAAGTATAGCCAAGCAGAGCAAGCTAAAGTAGATTGTATCGCCGATACAATTATGGCTAACGATCTGACGATTGATGCCGTGGGTTACACCGACAGTGTCGGTAATGCCGATTACAATATGGCTTTGAGTCAACGCCGAGCAAATAACGTTGCCGATGCATTGCGAGCCTCAGGGGTAAGCGCCAGTACGACTATCGAGAAAGGTAAAGGGGCTGCGGCACCAGTTGCCAGTAATGCAACTGAAGCGGGTCGCGCAGACAATCGCCGAGTTGAAGTTCGGGTTTATCACTAAGTAACAAGCAACGAAGAGACAATGAAAAGCCACGCATTGCGTGGCTTTTTTGTTGTCGTGGGTTACTTGGCTTTTTTGGCTAGTTTTTTTGCGCGCCCTTTAGCGCGTTTTTTCGCCAATTTTTTATCGACAACGGTTTTTGGTTTTTTCTTTTTCGCCGGGGCCGCAGATATTTTATGAGTGGGGCGTAGACCTTCGATCACTCGACGCTTAATCGGCTCTTCGGTGTAGCGTTCGGCCTTGGCTAAGGCGCTCATGTCATGCGCCTCGACTAAGTTGATCGCTATCCCTTTGCGGCCTGCACGCGCAGTACGTCCTATTCGGTGCACATAAACATCTGGGGTGTGTGGCAAGTCGTAGTTAAATACATGACTAATTTCAGGGACATCAAGTCCGCGTGCTGCAACATCGGTGGCAATCAGGAATTTCACTTCGCCATCACGAAAGGCTTGCATTGCTTGATTACGTTTATCTTGTGCCATTTCACCACGTAAATAGGACGCTTTAATATCATCACTTTGTAGGCGCTCGGCTAAGGCGTATAAACGTTCTCGGGTTTTTACAAATACTACGCTACGTTCGATGTCTTCATTTAATAGGTAGTGGCGCAATAGTTGGTATTTGTGTTCAGCATCATCACAGAAATGAACAATCTGTTGGATCTTGGCTCGTTCTCTGCGTGGTGGCTCAACTTCGATCTGCTGAGGATTGCTCATTACTTTTTCAGCAAAACGTAGCAGCCCGGCACCTTCTAAGGTGGCGGAAAATAAAGCGGTTTGGCTACGTTCACTGGTGGCATCGCTGATGGTCTCCATGTCATTAATGAAACCCATGTCTAACATGCGATCAGCTTCATCGAGGATCAAGACTTCAATGGCTTGGCAATCAAATACTTTGTAGGTGATGTATTCCATTAAACGGCCAGGAGTCGCTATCACAATATCAATGTTGCCCTTGAGCTGTTCGGCGTGGACGTCATATTTGACCCCGCCGGTAATATCCATGATGCTTAGTCTGGTATGCGCGGTTGCTTGGCGAGCTTGCTCGGCCACCTGCATTGCGAGTTCTCGGGTCGGAGTTAAAATTAACACACGACCAGGACCTGCTTTACGGCGCGGATAATCCAGCAGATGCTGAATTGCCGGCAGCAAAAATGCCAAGGTTTTGCCGGTGCCAGTGGGGGCACTGGCTAATACATCTCGACCGTCTAGCATCGCTGGGATGGTTTGTTGTTGGATTGTGGTGGCTTTAGTTAAGCCCATATCTTCAACCGCGTGTAAAATTTGTGGGTCGAGGTCGAGGTCTTCAAAGGTCATTGGAAAATCTGCCAGTTTGTGAGGCGCCATCGACTTGAACCAAAAGCGCGGGTCATTTACATTCGCGGCATAGTATAGCGCCAAACTAAGGCAAGCAAGAAGTGATCAATCATAATCAATGTTCGGGTTTCACTTTTAAGCAGTTTCATGTGGCTCATGATCGCTGCGCGATGAAGGTGGGAACCGATGGGATTTTACTCGCGGCATGGCTAACTCTGCCAGCGGAGTGTCGACTGCTCGATGTAGGATGTGGCACTGGCTTAATCAGTTTGATGTTGGCGCAACGTATGCTGGGCAATGTTCAGATTGATGCCATCGACATTGACGCAGATGCTTGCCAGCAGACTCGACAAAATGTTGCCCATAGTCCTTGGCCAGAAGCGATTCAAGTTTTTCATCAGAGTATGCAACAGTTTAGTTGTGCGCAGCCCTATTCGTTAATTGTATCGAACCCGCCTTATTTCCCCGCTGGACAGGTGTTTGAGCATAAACGTCAGCAAGCTCGGCATGATGGCGACTTGAGCGCAGAGCAGTTTTTTAGCGCGCTCCAGTCATTGTCTGATGTGCAAACTCGAGTTGGCTTAATTTTGCCTTGTACCGAGGCACCACGCTGGTTGACTTGTGCGGCAACCAAAGGCTGGTTGGTTGAGCGTAAGGCAATGGTTCGTTCATTGCCGCATAAGGCACCGATCCGAATGTTGTTATTATTGTCGAAACAGGTTCATATTCCGGCTCATAGTGAACAAATTCTTATCTATCAAGAAGATAAAAATTATAGTCCACAATATGTATCGCTTTGTAGAGATTTCTACCTAAACATGTAGAGTTTTTGGTTATTGCTAGAGATCAAAGTTCACCAATTCAGCTTGATTCACTGCTTTTATGTTTTATTTGCGTAATATATACTCCGCGGTTAATTGAGGATGCGGTGATTAACACGGGGGATACACATGTCCAAAGCACTTGGCTCATGGAACACGATGAGTTTAGGCTTAATGCTTTTTGCTTTCTTTTTAGGGGCCGGAAACTTAATTTTTCCGCCGATGGCCGGCATGTTAGCGGGAGATAATTTGCTGTTATCGATGTTGGGCTTCTTAGTGACAGCTGTAGGGCTTCCCTTGTTAGGTTTGTTAGCGATAGCCAAGGCAGGTGGTGGAATTGTGCAGTTGGGTCGCTACTTGCCAAGTCAAATTGCTAATTTAATCGCGCTCTCGATTTATTTAGTCTTGGTTCCCATGTTCGGGATCCCCCGTACCTGTTTGGTTGCCTATGAACTTGGTTTTGTCCCCCTGGTTGAAAATGCTAGCCAGCTAACGCTGATGGCTTATTCTTTGTTTTATTTTATTGCTGCATTATTTTTTATTTTGCGTCGTGGCGGGTTAATTGACTCGGTTGGTAAAGTGATTACTCCGCTGTTGGTTATTTGTATTGCAGTGATTGGCGTTACGTTATTTAGCCACCCTTTTGCCGAGATAGCGCCAGCCCAGCAGGGCTTTGCCGAAATGCCATTTGGTCAAGGTTTTATCGATGGTTATAACACCATGGATGCGCTTGCCGCTTTGATGTTTGGGGTATTGATGGTCGATGCCTTAAATAACAAAGGTGTGACTGATCAACGTCAGCAATTTGGCTATTTGGTGAAAGCCAGCTTGATTGCTGCTTTAGGACTCTCTCTGTTTTATGTGGTGTTGTTTTACTTAGGGGCTACCGCGACGGGGGTGGCGCTGGGTGCGAACAACGGCGGTGAAATTATTGTTGCCTACGTGAAAGTATTATTTGGTCCTCAAGGCCAATGGTTGTTGGCTGCCGTGGTGAGTCTTGCATGTTTTACTACGGCTATTGGTGGGGTGTCTTCTTTCGCGACTTACCTGAGTGATAATACCAAGATCTCTTATAAATATATTGCAATTATGAGTGTGGCTTGTTGTGCCTTGGTCGCCAATATTGGACTCAATCAGTTATTGCTGGTATCGATCCCCATCTTGATTGGGATCTATCCGGTGGCGGTTGCTTTAATTGCTTTCAACATGCTGGTGACTTGGTTTAAGCGTCCCAAAATGACGGCGCGATTGATGGTTGGGGTCGCGGCATTGTTTGGGCTTCTCGACGCCATTAAAGCGACAGGGGTGAATATGGACGCATTTAATATTCTACCTGGATTTAGCCAAGGATTTGCATGGCTACTGCCTACGCTCGCAGCTGTGATTGTGAGCCTGTTGGTCGGGCCTCAAAAGGAACGGCTTGCGGAAACGGCCTAATACAGCTGTTTGGTGTAACAGGCCACTATGATTGTGGCCGATACCCGAAGTTTGGTTGTAATTTTAAGCGTTCGTCATGCTTTGTGCTTGTGTGGCAACCATGCAAGCCGCTGCAATGCATGTTACTCAAACGATATTAAAATAGTTGCTTAGCGGTCTACCAAAGTACGGAGATAGTCTTGGAAATTGACTTTGCTTTGTCAGTATCTATAAGGTTTGGGTGAGTTTAGTCAGAAACATATCCTAAAATTCGAAGAACAATCATTTGCCCTATTTATCAGAGATAACTCGAGTGAGTGATTGCTGGTTTAACGGGTGTTATTTTGTCACCTCAATTCAAATCAGGTTTCTTTAGTTGTCTGCTCTTTGAGAAATCACCGCATCGTTAGTCTGCTATTGGCTCAAGTTGAGAGCGAAGCTAAGCGCAGCGATATTCCAAATGTTATCGTCGATACTTATACATTCTAGGCCCCACATTTTACGAGTCATTTGGGTTTGTAGACATAGGGCGCTATACCGATTATTTAGTGAAAGGTGTAGACAAAATTTTTACCAAAGGCGCTTAGAAAACAACTAACGAATCAGCCGATGTTCCTTTCTTTAGTCAATCTGTAATATGCTTTTTACGGGCCAAAGCTTGCGACTGTTATCAAGGTGAATCGCCCCGACAAATTCGCAGGCAGGTTTATTTGAGTTATGCTGCCCGAGTATCGGGCAACTGTCGATAGTAGTTTTCTTCGTATTCTGCTGGCGGTATATCACCAATCGAACTCAGCAGCCGTCTGTTGTTGAACCCGTCAACCCAGTCCTGTGTAGCCAGTTCAACCTGCTCCAAAAAAACCGGGTACTGGTTTATTGAACATAATGGAAAAATCGTAGGAGGAGCTTCACCGCTGCCTGCTGAACCAGATGTATGTGAATTGTAAAAACTGTATTTTTTAGCACCAATAGAGGACATGATTTCACTAAGTGAAGGACGGTTCGTACAGCTCTTTAAACAAACCAAAGCGCTCGCTTATCCACCATTAATTTAATGGCTGGCCCTCAGTATATTGTTGATCGGGCCAAGTAAATCACAAGTGGCAGCAGCCTCATAAGTTTTGCTTAGCCCTACATGACGGTGCTCGATGTGAGTGCAGTAAGGTCTGGTTAAGCAATGCCTAATTGTTGCAGTTCTTGGCTTAATTGCTGGCACCAGCTGGCAATGCGCTGGTCGCTGAGATCATATTGATTTTCGTCATCTAAAGCTAAACCATAGAAAAACTCTCCATCTTCTGTGAGCGCTTTAGAGACCTCGAACTCATAGCCTTGGTTTGGCCAAAAGCCGATAAAATTCGCGCCAGAAGGGGCGAGTTGTTCAAACAACATGCCCATGGCATCTAAAAACCATTCGCAGTAACCCACTTGATCACCTAAGCCAAACAGAGCGATGGTTTTATTTTTCAGGTCGAGTGTTTCAAGATTGTCCCAGACGGCTTCCCAATCTTCCTGTAATTCGCCATAATCCCAAGTAGAAATACCCAGAATAAGTACCGAATAATCGCTCATTTTCTGAATATCACAGTCTTTCACATTAAATAGATCTACTTGGTCTTCGCCAAATTCAGCTTGAATTTTTTCGGCGGCCATTTCGGTATAACAAGTAGATGAGCCATAAAAGAGGCCAATACGCATGGGTAAACGTCCTTTCGCGTTGGTTTGCAGCGCGGGCAGTGTAGCAAAAGCTTTCAGCAACACCAATATACTCATTTGCAGATTAGTAATCACAGTGAAGCAATATGCCAAGTAAAAATATTCCTGATAGTTCGATGGTTTATCTAGACCGATTTATTGAGCAGTTATGGTTTGAATATAATTTAGCTGATAATACGCTGCTTTCTTATCGTAACGACCTCCAGCAACTGGCGTTATTTTTGACCAAGCAAGGCCTGTTTCTAGAGCGAGCCTCGGCTTTAGATTTACAAGCATTTATTAGTGCACGGTATGAGCAAGGGCAAAAAGCTAGCTCTGCGGCTCGGCAATTATCAACCTTGCGCCGTTTTTATCGTTTTTTGTTACAGCAGCAGCTACGCGAGGATGATCCCACCGCACTATTGGTACAGCCAAAGTTGGCTAAGCATCTGCCAGGAACACTCAGTGAGGCCGAGGTGGACCTTTTGTTGGCTCAGCCACAGCTTGATGATCCGATCCAGCATCGAGATTTAGCCATGCTGGAAGTGTTGTATGCCACCGGTTTACGAGTGACTGAATTGGTTGGCCTGCAAATGGAGCAAGTAAGCTTGCGCCAAGGTTTGGTGAGAGTCGTTGGCAAAGGCGGTAAGGAGCGTTTGGTTCCCTTAGGTGAGCAAGCGGTGGACTGTTTAGAAGGCTATCTACGTCAATCACGGCCCTTATTACTTAAAACTGAGAGTGATGTATTGTTCCCTAGTGCGCGAGGCTGTCAGATGACGCGGCAAACCTTTTGGCACCGGATTAAACGTTACGCAGGCTTAGCTGGCATATCCGAGGGTTTATCGCCACATACCCTGCGTCATGCCTTTGCCACTCACTTGCTGAACCATGGTGCAGACCTAAGGGTGGTTCAAATGTTGTTAGGGCACAGTGACCTATCCACCACGCAAATTTATACGCATGTGGCTAACGAGCGTTTACGTTCGGTCTATGATCAGCATCACCCGCGAGCGTGAGCAACAAGTTTGCATTTATTCAATAGAGACGGTAAGTTTTGCAGAGTTTACTCGGTCTGCTACTACAAGTTCTAATTCGGAGAAGATCTAATGAAGTTATCAAAGGCCCTGGTATTGTCGCTAAGCTTACTTGGTTTGAGTGTTAGTCAAGCTTGGAGCAATAGCAGTACTGAAATAAGTGGTGGCGAGCAAAGCAAAGCGCCTAGTCGTGTATCGGCTCAGTTAGATTTGACTAAAATCCAGCAACTGATCGCTGCTCGTCTTGGGGTTAATATTGACTCTATTGCCGAAACTCCCTTGGCGGGAATTTACGAAGTCGTCAGTAGTCAGGGGATTTTTTATGTGAGTCAAGATGGTAACTACTTGTTGCAAGGCAGCTTGTTTGATTTGGTGAATCGAGTCAATTTAACTGACCAAAGTATGTCTGCGGTACGACTTAAGCAGTTAGCCAATTTTGAAGATGATATGATCACCTTTAAGGCTAAAGATGAAAAATATGTGATTACCGTATTCACTGATACCAGCTGTGGTTATTGTCGTAAGTTGCATAGTGAGTTATACACTTATCAAGAGAAAAATCCCGATACCAATAAGATTGAGCAGTTACCGGGTTATACCGATTTAGGCATTACGGTACGTTACTTAGCCTTCCCGCGGGGTGGTTTACAGTCACCTGCTTACCATACGATGCAAAATGTATGGTGTGCCGATGACAAAGCTGCAGCCTTAAGCTCGGCTAAACAAGGGGGGGCGATTGCGCAGGTTTCCTGTAAGGAAGATGTGATTGAGCAATATCACTTAGGTGAGGCTTTTGGTGTTCGTGGGACACCAGCGATGGTATTGCAAGATGGCAGAATGCTACCTGGTTATCGTCCGCCAGCAGCCCTGCTGGAATTATTACAACGTAGCTAAGTATTGTAGGCTCCTTAGGAGCCTTTTTTATGAGTCCTATTTTGCCCCCTATGTAGAGTACAAAATTACGTGTTATTACGTCGTCGAGAGCAGCTAGATAGCCAGGCTTTACCAGCCGAATGGCCTGAATTACTGAAGCAGATTTATTTACGTCGTGGGGTGCGCAGCGCCGCCGATGTGGAGCGCCGAGCTCAGGCATTGTTACCGTTTAAGGGCTTAAACGGTATGAATGAGGCGGTCAAGCTATTGATTGATCACTTAGCCAATGGCCGTAAAATTTTGGTGGTGGGTGATTTTGATGCCGATGGAGCCACTAGTACTGCCTTACTTATGGCTGGCTTACCGTTGTTTGGCTTTCAATCACTGGATTTCATTGTGCCTAATCGCTTTGAATATGGCTATGGTTTAAGCCCTGAAATCGTCGAGCTTGCGGCGGCTAAAGGTGCGCAGCTGATCATTACCGTAGACAACGGTATTTCAAGTATCGCGGGGGTGGATAAGGCGCAAGCTTTGGGGATCCCGGTCTTAATCACCGATCATCATCTACCTGGCGAACATTTGCCAAAGGCTGCGGCCATTGTGAATCCCAATTTGTCGGCGTGCGCCTTTCCCAGTAAGAACTTAGCGGGTGTTGGGGTGGCATTTTATTTGTTGATGGCTTTACGCAGTAAGATGCGTGAACTTGATTTATTTACTCAACAAGCGATCGCAGAACCTAATATTGCGAATTTACTCGATTTGGTTGCCTTGGGCACGGTGGCGGATGTGGTGCCGCTAGACAGCAATAATCGCATTTTGGTGCATCAAGGTTTACAGCGGATCCGTGCCGGAGTGTGTCGGCCTGGGATCCAAGCCTTAATTGAAGTCTCGGGGCGTAACAAGAGCAACATGGTGGCTAGCGATCTCGGTTTTGCGATTGGTCCGCGTTTAAATGCAGTGGGCCGCTTAGACGACATGAGTTTGGGGATTCATTGTTTGTTGAGTGATGATATTCACCATGCTCGGCAATTAGCGAGTGAAATGGATAGTCTTAATAGTGAGCGTAAAGACATTGAACAAAGTATGCAGCAAGAGGCACAAGTGATTGTTAATCAACTGCGTTTAGATAGTGAGAGCTTACCTAAGGCGCTGTGTTTATATCAGGCTGACTGGCATCAAGGAGTGGTTGGTTTAGTCGCATCACGAATTAAAGAGCAGTATTACCGTCCGGTATTTGCTTTTGCCGACGGTGACAAGGGCGAAGTAAAAGGCTCGGGGCGCTCAGTCGCAGGGGTTCATTTACGTGACTTATTGGAGCGAATTGACACTCAGAATCCGGGCTTGATTAGTAAATTTGGCGGCCATGCAATGGCGGCTGGTTTATCTTTACCTCAGACTCGCTTGGCCGAATTTAAAGCTTGCTTGGAGCAAACCTCTAGCGATTTTGTTGATGAGGATTGTTTAACCCATACTCTATGGAGTGATGGTGAATTGCCAGCTGAATATCAGGTATTGTCGTTTGCCGAGATGCTTCGCGAAGCTGGGCCTTGGGGACAAGGTTTCCCAGAACCGCTATTTGATGGCCATTTCGAACTATGTAGCCAGCGGGTTGTAGGGGAAAAGCACTTGAAGATGAGTGTGAAATTACCTGGAATGTCACAGGAAATTGATGCGATAGCTTTTAATGTGGATCGTAGTGTGTGGCCAAATGCTGCGTTGAAGCAGGTGCAATTAATTTATAAACTGGATGTAAATGAATTTCGTGGGCGACGTAGTTTGCAGTTGCTGGTCGAGCATTTACAAGCGCTATAGGCTCTGTTTAGAAAGCCTTGAAATGAAAGAAAGAGGAAAACCATGAGTGCAGCGTTAATAGTTATTTGTCCCAGCTGTCAAGCGGGTAATCGTGTTCCTCAAGCACGTATGTCCGAGCAAGCGAAGTGTGGTAAATGTTCTCAGGACTTATTTGCGGGGAAAGCCATTGAGGTCGATGAAGCCGCTTTGGCTCGTCATTTAAAGGGAGACTTACCGGTGCTTGTCGACTTTTGGGCGCCTTGGTGTGGCCCATGTAAGAGTATGGCTCCGGCCTATCAGCAAGCGGCTCAGCAGTTTGCGCATCGAGCTCAGTTTTTGAAAGTGAACACTGAAATATTGCCAGTCTTGGCGCAGCGTTATCAGATCCGCTCTATCCCGACCTTAATTTGTTTTAAAGGTGGTAAATTACTGGCTCAGCAAGCCGGGGCTTTGCCCGCGCAAGCGCTGTCACAATGGATAGAACAGCAGTTGTAAATAGCCAAGCCTGATGATCCCTGTCATAACTTAGTGTGGGGGTTCCGCTTCGGTTTGTCTTTCATTAACATGAGGGTGAGTAGGATCTTACTGGGCACCATTAGTAATAAGCCTGCACCGATGATCCCGGCGATAATTTGTACCCCTTGAACGCCCCTGTCAACACTGATGCTGGTAAACATAGCCAGCGCGACGCCTAACAGTACTAGCGTTAAGCCAAGCCCAATACTGATGTACAATAGCCACTTCCAGTTTGTTTCACTCATCACTTTGTCCTTTTCATCATCAGCTGATTTTATTATTCAGACATAGCTCGCGATTAACCTTGCGTTGGCGCAGTTTATTGGAGATTTTTTGTTACCAGCCTGTTTTATTATTTTGGCTTGGTATTGGTATCGTTAGCGATTCAGTTTGTATTGGCGCTTCTTATTGAGGCTCAGTGGCGTTTTGTCATACTTCCTTTAGCGACGAGGGTGTCGAGAATAGCGATGTCACCTTGCCATTGGAGTTTGCCGCTGACTCGCCAGAGAGAACCGATGGCTGGTGGCTGGGGGAGGTTTGCCAAGATTTGTAATTCAAGAGCGGAACCATCGGTGGTGATGGCCTTCAAGTTGTAGTGGCTGGGGGATGTTTTCCGACTCGCTAGTAGGCGAATATTGCCACGACTCAGCCCTTGAAAAGTCTGGCTCAGGGCCTGTTCTAAGCGGGGGAGCTGAGAGGTTTGAAACGGGCTATCAGGTGACCAGGTGTAGTAACAAAATACACCAATAAATAAGACCATCACCAAAGGTAAGCGTTTATCGATATGTCGGGGATCTTTAGACATTTTGGGGTCCTCGTTGTGATGCTCAAGGTGCAGGCTTAGACTCGCAGCTGATTAACTGAAAGGCTAGCGCCCGTTGGTGATTTAAGCTACTTCTCTCTGCGAGGTTAACTTACCCACTAGTGATCCGTTTTGTTCAAAACTTTACGAGCAGTGGACTAGTTTATAGCATGTTTAGGCTATAAATTATCCAGTTAAGTGGCCTGATATGGGCATCTCATTAAGCTTAATTGTCACTTTGCTGGGATGCTTCTCGATTGCTGGTTAACGAGTTATTACTTCCTAAATGCTAGGTGTGTACATTTAAATTTTATATGCTTATCTAAAAAACCATCTACGGCATTTTGTCACCAATTAATCATCTGCTTTGGGGGGAGCGATTCAGCTATTCATTCTAATCTAAGGGCTTCTTCTGCTATGTTGAAATTTTATGGGCGTTATTTATTTTCTGAAAGAGAACTGCGTCTGCCTTTACTAAAGACTAAGCTATTTATCTGATTTGATAGACTAAATTTAATTTATCCTTGTTTTATTTTTTGTTTTTGATTTTGATCTTTACGTTTTTTGTTTGTTATTTAAAGTCTTGTGACTTTTATTTTGCCTTCTAAATTTAAACGTTTTTCAGATGAGTTTAAAAGTGGCCCCTAAAAAACCGATGATTAAATTCAAGGTCAATCATTGATTGCGAATCTTCTTGATGAATTAAGTGGCTCATATATTTCATTATATATCAGTGTGTTGGGGGTTTTGTTGTGGTTGTATTAATTGGGGGGGGGGGATTGTTTTTTATTATGTGATGTAAATCATTTAGACCTTTTTCTCTTAATGATTAATTTATAGTCACCTGTTTTATCCTTGAGTTACTCGTTACTTTTTGTTTAGGAATGTTTTATAAAATCATTAGTGTGAAATAGCTCAACATTCCCAAATTACCCTGTTGATTTCCTACTCACTTTATACAACTATTGATTATCGAAATAACGGTTTGTTTTTTTAGATCCGCTATTTTGTTTTGTATTTTTTTTGTGGGTGATAGGTTTTTAGTTCTTGTGGGAGGTTGTATTTAATCCTAAATATATAAGTTTTAAATTGTTTTTTATGTATTTTTATAATGGCTTTAAATCTGTTGGGTGTGTTCATTAAAATAAGATCATAAGAAATGATATTATCAAGTTGTAGCATGATGTATATGCAGATTTGTCATTCCTTTACATGAATTTGAATAGGATTTGAGATGATAATGCAAGCGAAGAAATATTCTTTATTTACATTGAAGGCGACAGCGATTGCTGTGTCTTTGTATACAGCGGGGGCTTTAGCCAACGGCGGTTTTGCTACTCAAAATGGTGGAACGACTGGGGGACAAGGTGGTGCGGTTGTTTATGCCAGTACCGGTACCCAAATTCACGAAGCCTTATGTAATCGAGCCTCTAGTGATACGCCTATTATTATTAGAGTTGAGGGCACTATTAATCACGGTAATACCAGTCAAGTATCTGGCGATAGTTGTAATACAGCAGCAGATAAAATTGAACTAAAAGAAGTCAGTAATATTAGTATTATTGGGGTCGGTAGTGGCGCTTTATTTGATGAGCTCGGTATTCATCTACGAGCGGCATCAAACATTATTATTCAAAATGTTCACGTTCGGAATGTTAAAAAATCAGGCTCACCAACCTCTAATGGTGGGGATGCCATTGGTATGGAGAGTAATGTATATAACGTCTGGGTGGATCACGTCACATTAGAGGCCAGCGGCGGAGAAAGTGACGGCTATGATGCCTTATTTGATATGAAAGCCACCACCAAGTATGTCACGCTATCTTACAGTATATTACGCAATTCTGGACGGGGTGGTTTGGTTGGCTCTAGCGATAGTGATGACACCAATGGTCCAGTGACCTTTCATCACAACTATTACCAAAATATTAACTCTCGCACTCCCTTGCTTAGACACGCAACGGCTCACTCTTACAACAATTACTATGATGGTTTAATCTCTTCGGGAATGAATCCTCGAATTGGCGGCCAAATTCGTGCTGAAAATAACTATGTGAAAGATTCTAGCGATCCTTTAGGGACTTTCTATACCAATGATATGGGTTATTGGCAGGTGAGTGGCAATATATGGGACAACGTGAGTTGGTCGTCTGACGATGATAAGTCACACCCCGCTGGACCGAACCCTGTTTCAACCACTTCTATTAGTATTCCGTATAGTTACTTGATGGATGACGCAAGTTGTGTTCCTGCCTTGGTGTTAGCGGCTGCCGGGGCAAATAAAGGCCTGGCTGTGTCTGACGGGAGCTGTTCACCGACGGATCCGACTGACCCAACCGATCCAACTGACCCAACCGATCCGACCGATCCTACGGTTCCTGGTGATGGCGAGAATCTTGCTTTAAACGCTGCCGCAGATGGTAGTTCTAAAGCCAGTGGTACCAGTTACGGTAATGTGATTGATGGTGACACCGCTACCTATTGGGCCCCTTCTGGCTCAACCGGTACCATTAACGTTAAAAATCTAAATACCACTATCAACGCCGTAAGAATTGTTCCATCTTCAGGCACCGAGGGGCGGATTAGTTCTTGGGCATTAGTGAACTATGACACGGGTGAAACTTTGGCAAATGGCGGTACGGTGCCAGATGTAATTACTTTCTCTGACGTCAGCTTGAACAAGCTGAGCTTTGTGATTCAGGCTGCGAGCGCAAGCCCGCAAATCGCCGAGTTTGAAGTTTATAATGGCTATACCAGTGGGGGTTCCGATGGCGGAAGCTCGGTGGTGAATGGTACCGTGAATGGCACCTACAAAATTTCACCATTGCATAGTGCGAAAGCGCTTGATGTTGCCAACTGTGGTAGCAGTAATGGAACGAATGTGCAGCAATTTAGTTGGTTAGCTAACGATTGCCAGAAGTTTGTTATCTCTAACGTGGATGGTATTTGGCATCGTATTTCGCCAGTGAATGCTTCAACGAAAGGGGTAGAAGTGGCTTCTTCTTCAACCAGTGCAGCAGCCAATGTACAACTCTATGATTACTGGGGTGGTGCGAATCAACAGTTCCGCTTCCAAGCTGCAGGTTCAGGTAAATGGAGAATCATTAACCGAAATAGTGAGTTGTGTTTAGATGTGGCGTCTAAGTCAGCGGCTGATGGTGCTAATATCATCCAATATACTTGTAAGGCGGGTGCTGAAAATCAGATGTTTGTTTTAGAGCGTCAGTAATTCTTTAACTTGAGTTTTAGCTTGTGCTTAAAAGCCGCTCTGTGAAATAACAGAGCGGCTTTTTTTGATGTCGCAAATCGACATGGGCGAAACCATCGCGTTTCGGTAACTCCGCGTGTCAGTCAAGGTTTGGCTTGCTTAACTGTCGTCATCTTCACCATCGCTACCTTTTTTAAACATCGATAAATTTAAAGATTGGGGAGTTCCTAGCCAATAGGCGTACTCGGTATGATCGCGTAAGTTATTACCGGTTTGGGCATGCACCAAAATGTTTAAGTCTTGGCGTTGTGCTTCTAACCAAGGAATGAGCTGTTCAAAATGTTGTTCTGAGAAACTAAGCTGGCAACTCCAATGTGGGTGAGGGCCAACTAAGGTTTGATGCACTCTCCCCATTTTAATCGCGCATTTTTGCGCGGCCTGTTGGCATAGCTGTGTCGCAAATTCGAGGCTCGTAGCATCGAAATACACGTGGGCGTGATAGTGTTTATGGACATTTTGGGGAAAGTAGGGATTCAAGTTGAGCGATCCTTCGGTGATGAATGACATGATTACATTGTTGTACTAATTGATGAGACTTGCTATATAATTGCTCACTTCGTCGCCAAGGGCGGTGTTGTAACACTAACTAATGAGGTGAACATGAGTCACAAAAACAAACGGGCTAAGCAGCTTGCCCATGCGCATGGCCGAGGCCAGATCAATGATAATGCGCTTAAAGCTTTAGTCACCAGTCCACTGTTTAAAAGCAAAGTGGAGCGGCCTAAAAAGGGTAAAGGTTCATATAACAGAAAGGGGCATCAGCTGAAGGGCGATGCTCCTTTTAACATTTTGACTTGCAACTTACTTAAGCAGTCATCAGTAGGTGTTGCAGTTCTTTAAGTGAATTCACTTCGTGCTTAGGCGCAATCCCTTCAGGTTTAGCATGACCATGTCGGTTCAACCAACAAGTATCAATACCTGCGTTAATCCCGCCTTGAATATCCGAGTGCAGATTGTCCCCCACCATTAAAATAGAGTCTTTTGCAGGATGCTTCATGTGCTTAAAGGCATGATTAAAAATATCAACATGCGGTTTAGCGATACCGACTTGTTCGGAAATAACCAGTGGGAAAAAATAGCTTTTTAAACCAGTGCGTTCTAAACGGATCGTTTGTAAGGCGGTGAACCCGTTGGTGATGATCCCCATTTTGACTTTGCCCGATAAAGCATCTAGAAGTTCTTTGGCTCCCGGTAATAAGCTGCAAATGTCGGCCATGGCATTTAAAAAGGCACTATTTAGTTGTTGTGGATGAAGTCCTAACTTGGCCGCCCATTGGCTAAAGCGCTGCTGCTGGAGTTCGCGAGCGGATATTTTTCCGGCCTGATAGTCGACCCAAAGCGGTAAATTAACGGTTTGATAGTGTTGATAGTCTTGCTCATTAAAGTTAACCCCATAGCGTGAGAACATCAGTCTGAGCCCCGCAAAGGCATCAAAGTTGAATAGCGTTTCATCAGCGTCAAATAGGATCCATTGGTATTTCATTCTCTGCGCACCTTACAACTTAACAGGCGACTTATGCTGGGCTAAGTGACTCATATTGTCAAAAATGTTTTACAGAACAAGGCGATTCAGTTGATGGCTGAGGGGCTTCGACTTCACCAGAAAATCTGCGATTCTTAACGAAGCCTTTAAACCTGCATCCATTGCTGATTTAACTCCGTTTAAGCTGGCCTTATAACTTGCAATTAACCCAAAAAGGAGTACAATTCCGCGGCTTCAATTAGCGGGACTCCCATTTAGGGACCTTAAATTTTTTAACTAGTATGAGGACGATATGGTTACCATTCGTTTGCAACGTGGCGGCGCAAAAAAGCGTCCATTCTATCAAGTAGTTGTTACTGATAGCCGTAATTCACGTGACGGTCGTTTCATTGAAAAATTAGGTTTTTTCAATCCGATTGCTCGTGGTCAAGAAGAGCGTATTCGCTTAGAACAAGACCGCATTGATCACTGGGTTGGCCAAGGCGCTGCGGTTTCTAACCGTGTAGCTAAGCTAATCAAAGATTCAAAAGCAGCATAATTCAGTCTTTTTTAGTGGAGTTAAGATGAGCAATAAAGAACAGCCCATCGTGATAGGTCGCTTAGGTGCCGTTTACGGTATTAAAGGGTGGCTTAAAGTTAACTCGTTCACTGAAGATGCGGAAGCTGTTTTTAACTATCAACCTTGGTTGATAGGTCGTTCTGGTGACTATACTTCGATTGAAGTGACAGAATGGCGGCGACACAGTAAATCTTTCATCGTGAAGCTTGCGGGCTTTGATGTGAGAGAACAAGCTCAGAGTTTAACCGGGATGGATATTGCGGCTTCGCCGGAGGTTCTACCGGAGCTATCTGATGATGAATATTACTGGCGTGACCTGATGGACATGAAAGTGGTGAATCGCAGTGGCTATGACTTAGGACATGTGACCGATTTAATGGAAACAGGTTCGAATGATGTCTTGGTTGTGAAAGCCAATTTAAAAGATGCCTTTGGCAAAAAGGAACGGTTAATCCCGTTCGTAGAGTCTCAGATAATTGATAACATCGATCGCGAGTCTCAAACTATTACTGTTGATTGGGATCCTAGTTTTTAGGTTCCTTTATGGCTGAGCAGACACCACAGTTGTGGGTGGGAATAGTGAGTCTATTTCCGGAAATGTTTCATGCTATAAGCGAGTACGGTGTGACTGGGCGTGCGGTAAAACGTGGCTTAGTTAAGATTGAGTGTTGGAATCCGCGTGATTTCACTCATGATCGTCATCGTACGGTGGACGACCGGCCTTACGGCGGTGGCCCTGGTATGTTAATGATGGTACAGCCCTTACGGGATGCGATTCATGCTGCTAAACAGGCTGCTGGTGATGGGGTTAAGGTGATCTATATGTCACCGCAAGGGCGTACCTTGAAGCAAGATGGAGTAATGGAGTTAGCTCAACAGCAAAAGCTGATTATAGTTGCGGGTCGCTATGAAGGCATTGATGAACGCTTAATTCAAGCCGAAGTTGATGAAGAATGGTCGATTGGTGATTATGTGTTAAGTGGTGGTGAGCTGCCAGCAATGAATATGATAGACGCCGTCTCGCGGTTAATTCCGGGAGTTTTGGGGGATAAAGCTTCAGCTGAGCAGGATTCATTCTCTGATGGATTGTTGGATTGTCCACATTATACTCGTCCAGAAGTTTTGGATGGGCAGGCGGTACCTCCGGTACTGCTCAGTGGAAACCATAAAAAAATTGAAGAGTGGCGCTACAAACAAGCACTTGGGCGAACCTATTTGAGGCGACCGGAGTTATTGGAGAATCTAGCTCTGACTGACAAGCAAGAAAAGATTCTTGCTGAGTTCATCCAAGAGCAAACGCCCTTGGATAATAAATAAAGATTCAGTTAATTCTAGGAAATAGTAATGAGCAATATTATTAAACAGCTCGAAGAAGAGCAATTGAAGCAAGACGTACCTGCGTTCGCTCCTGGTGACACAGTAGTTGTACAGGTAAAGGTAAAAGAAGGTAATCGTGAGCGTCTACAGGCGTTTGAAGGCGTAGTAATTGCTAAGCGTAACCGTGGTTTACACTCAGCATTTACGGTTCGTAAAATTTCAAACGGTGAAGGCGTTGAGCGTGCATTCCAAACTCATAGCCCGCTAGTTGAGAGTATTACTGTTAAGCGTCGTGGTGACGTTCGTCGTGCTAAACTTTACTACTTACGTGAACTTTCTGGTAAGAAAGCCCGTATTAAAGAAAAGTTGGCGACGAAGTAAGTCTACTTCTTCGAGAAAAAAGCCCGCGTATGCGGGCTTTTTTGTGCGCGAGTCTAGGCGATTTCTAAGACTGAGTTGTCACCACCAACACCACTGTTCTGATAGCTATCTGCGAGCCAATCGTTGTCATAGGTTTCGGTCCCATCAGCTAAGCACAGTTTATATTTAAACTGATAGCTTGCTTGTTGGTCCGTGGGAACATTGACCACGACTTTAAATTTGCCATTTTTGAGTTTGGTTAGCTCTATCGGCTGCCACTCATTAAATTCGGCAATTAAATAGATCTGCGCGGCGTCTTGGGTGGCTTCCTTTTCAATTTCAAAGGTGACCTTTACTTCAGGTTTGGACTTTAGATATTGCTTTTTTAAGGGCATGCTATTCTCCTCCGAGAGATAAAATAAATCCGTATACATTGTGACCAATAGTGATTCTTTCAAAAAAGTGAGAGCTTGGTCAATAGTAGATTGGTTTTTTTAAAGTTGAAAGTATTGTCGAAGGATCTCTTGAGTAAACACAGTTTTAAGGTAATAACCTCGAGGAAGTACTTGAATTAGGCTGCCATTGGGTCCTATGGCGGCAGTTCTTGCCTTGTTATTTGCGGCCTTAGGACGTAATTGTAGTACCTGTCCTTGGCGTGCCGTTATTTGTTCAATTTGGCCGAAGCTAATCATCTCCATTTGCTCTTCCCAATCAGCTTGGAGTTGCTGGTTTTGCTCTGCTGAAGGGCTCCACAAAATTGGGTTTGCGACAATCCGTTGCGGGATAGGGATGCTTCGTTCTGCCAATATGGGGATCCACAATACTCGCGAAAGCTTATTGTAGACATTGCTATGATGCCAAGTCAGCCCTGCCACATTAGTGAGCGGCGTAATACATACATAAGTACTTTCCAGAGGTTTACCTTGTGCATCAATTGGGATCGTTTTTAATTCGATGCCTAGTTCGGGAAAGTCTTGAATCGGCTTGCTGCCAGCGCTTGCCCCTAGGCACCATTCAATCAGTTGACCCCCCCAGCCTTTTTGACGTTTAAAGTTAGCGGGAATGCTAAAGCCTTCACGTAATGCTAATTCACCAAGACTCAGTCCGGCTAAGGATTGGGCGCGAGCGTAGAGTTCGGCTTCACTATTTGGTTTGCTGATCATGGCTTCGTTAACTGTGGGTAAAAGGCTATTGTATAGAAGCTGCGCAGTAAATGCAGCCGCTTATCCAATAGCCATAACTATAGTGTAACTTATTGATTATTAGCGGCTTTATTTTTTCTCTTTGAATCGCTTGGTGGATAGTTAAACGTTATTCATAGCTAATTTAGACTTACAAACAACCTTATCCACATTATCTATGGATAACTATTGTTAATTGTTATTAACTAGTATTTTATACACAGAAAGTCTCTATTTAACTCAGGATGTCTATAATTAAGGCGATCTGATGAGAATAAACACGTTTTATGGAGATGTGTTGGTTTTTTAAACAATTAAAGTTATGAACAGTGCGAATCTAGATAAACTTGAAAAATCATTTCCCATTTTAAATTAAGTTTTTGATTTTTAATGTTATTTTGTATTTTATGTATATTGTTTTTTAGATTTTTATTGTTTGAATATGTTAGTTTTGGGCTTTATCCCAAGTTATACACAGTTTTTCTCACAGATAAATCGAATAACTTTGCTTAAGCGGGTGTTATTACAATTTTGTTCCTTTGTGATAAGCGTATTTGCCGAGCTTGACGATCTGTGAAAGAATCACTTATCTATAGTTTTTAGCTGAAGGTTGTTTCAGTGATTGATGGGGATGGTTATCGCCCCAACGTCGGCATCGTTATTTGTAATCAGCGTGGTCAGGTATTGTGGGCACGTAGATATGGTCAACATTCATGGCAGTTTCCCCAAGGTGGCGTTGATGAAGGGGAATCGGCTGAACAAGCGATGTATCGTGAGTTGCATGAAGAAGTAGGCTTGCTGCCGCAAGATGTAAAAATTTTGGCAACAACCAAACATTGGCTGCGTTATAAATTACCGAAGCGCTTAATTCGTTGGGATAGTCCGCCAGTTTGTATCGGACAAAAACAAAAGTGGTTTTTACTGCGTCTAGTGGGTCAAGAATCTAGTATTAAATTTGATTGTTGTGGACACCCAGAGTTCGATGATTGGCGCTGGGTGAGTTTTTGGTATCCGGTTCGGCAAGTCGTATCATTTAAACGAGAAGTATATCGTCGTGCTCTCAAAGAGTTTGTGATTTCGGCAATGCCTTATCACCGTACAGATAAGGTACCAAATAAAGATAAACGGCGACGTTTTAAGAAACGTAAAGGAGCTTAAGAAGTGTTAGCAGAGTTACGTGCCATTGTTGAACAGGTAAGCAATGCCGATACTCTCGACAGTGCTTTGGCTATTTTAGTTACGAAGATCCGTTATACGATGCAAACCGATTGTTGTTCGGTATATGTCATGGATCATCAACAAAAACGCTTAGTTCTGCGAGCGACAGAAGGCCTAGCCGCCAGCGCTATTGGTAAGGCGGCAATGCCCCTTGGCGAAGGCGTGGTTGGTCAGGTGGCCTTACGCGAAGAGCCGATCAACTTGGCCGATGCTCGGCTTAATCCGCATTTTAAATATCTTCCTGAAACTGCGGAAGAAGGGTTCTTTTCTTTCTTAGGTACGCCGATTACCCATCAGCGTAAGGTACTGGGCGTATTGGTCGTCCAGCAATCAGAGGCGCGAAGCTTTGATCAGAGTGAAGAGTCATTCTTGGTGACTTTGGCGACTCATTTAGCGGGAGTCCTCGCGAATTCTGATCTACACGCGGTGCTTAATGCGCCCTCCAAGAAAAAGAAATGGGCCGAGGCGATTAAGGCTGGTTCCAGTTCGAGTGGTATTGCGATTGCTAAAGCTTGGTTAAACCGTTCAACCGGGGCGCTTGAACAGCAACGGATTGAGCAGTGTGAAGATGTTGATATTGAGTTACAACGTTTTAATGGTGCCTTAGATATTGCTCGGGATGAGTTTCATAGTCTGGCGATTAAATTGTCTGAGCAGTTACCAAAAGACGTCGCGTCAATTTTTGATTTTTATCAACAGATGTTAGCTGACGCTAGCTTGGCCGGAGATATTCGTGCAAAAATAACTCAAGGTTATTATGTCGAATCAGCTTTGCGTTTGGTCGTTGAACACTATGTTAATTTATTTGCCGAGATGAACGACCCCTATTTGAAGGAGCGGGCAATTGACGTTAAAGACGTTGGTTTACGTTTATTACACGCTTTGCAAATGGGACCTAGTGCTGGCTTGTTACCCTCGGAACCCGTGATTGTGGTTGCTGAAGAGGTGACCGCGACAATGTTTGCTCAGGTGCCTCGGCATTTACTCGCTGGCGTCGTGTCGCAACGCGGTGCGGCGAATTCTCATGCTGCTATTCTGGCTCGAGCCTTGGGGGTGCCAGCCTTAATGGGCTTGAGTTTCGATGTGAATAAGTTGCAAGACTGTGAATTATTGCTAGATGGTTATTCGGCGGAGTTATTTGTAGAGCCAGACCAACTCTTAAAAGACGAGTACAATAAGCTTCTTGCCCAAGAAGATCAGCTTAATAGTCTGGTTCAGCAGAAATTGGATAAACCAGCAGTCACTCAAGATGGCTTAGCCATTGAGTTATTAATTAACGCAGGTTTGAGTGCTGACAGCGATATTGCAATTAATGCGGGTGCCGATGGCGTCGGTTTATATCGCACAGAAGTGCCATTTTTGATGCAAGATCGTTTTCCTTCTGAAGAAGAGCAATTTGTTCGTTATCGCGATATCTTAAGCAGTTATCAAGGTAAGAATGTTTGTATGCGTACCCTCGATGTGGGGGGCGATAAACAGTTACCTTATTTCCCTATTGTTGAAGAAAACCCATTTTTGGGATGGCGTGGTATCCGACTGACGTTAGATCACCCTGAAATTTTCTTGGTGCAAGCGAGAGCGATGTTTCGAGCTGCCATCGAATGCGGTAATTTGTCGATCATGTTACCCATGATTAGTAGTTTGAACGAAGTCGATGAGTCTTCTCGTTTGCTGGAACAAGCCTGGGCAGAAGTGGTTGAAGAACTTAGTTTAGAGGAACCGCCAGAACCGCCGAAATATGGGGTGATGTTGGAAGTCCCTTCGGTGTTGTTTTTGTTGCCAGAGTTAGCGCAGCGCGTTGATTTTTGGTCGGTGGGCAGCAATGACCTAACCCAGTATTTATTAGCGGTGGATCGTAATAATACCCGAGTCGCTGAATTGTTTGATACCTTTCATCCGGCGGTCGTGAGAGCGCTGAAGCACATAATTGAACAAGCCAATTTGTATGATGTTCCAGTGAGTTTTTGTGGTGAACTGGCAGGGGACCCTGTGGGCGCTTTATTGGTGCTGGTTCTGGGGTATAGTCGTTTAAGTATGAGTAGTTTTAATCTGGCTAAAATTAAATACATTGTTCGTCATGTGAAGCAGGCCGATTTTGCTCAGTTACAAGAAAAGGTATTGGCGAGTCAAACGGGGTCGGCAATTTACCAGATACTTTATGACTACTTAGATAAGCAACAGTTATCGCAGTTTGTTCGTGTAAGTAAACATTAATGGATAAGCTTGCTTGATACGCTTGTTTCATCTTGTGATTCACTGCAAAATGCCCTTTCTTTATATTCGTTAAATAGAGCTACTTATTGTGTCTACTCCTTTGGTGTTTCCTAAGATTGATCCGATTGCTATTAGTATTGGCCCATTAGACGTGCGTTGGTACGGCTTAATGTACTTACTTGGATTTATGTTTGCGATGTGGTTAGGTAATCGCATGGCTGATAAAGCTGGCAGCGGCTGGACTCGCGCCGAAGTTAGTGATTTGTTATTTTATGGTTTTCTCGGAGTGATTCTTGGCGGACGGGTTGGTTACGTGATGTTTTATCAGTTACCACTATTTTTAGACAACCCACTTTATCTATTTAAAATCTGGGAAGGTGGAATGTCTTTCCACGGCGGTTTACTCGGCGTGATTACCGCGATGTTTTGGTTTGCGCGACATACCAAACGTCATTTCTTTACCGTCTCCGATTTTATCGCGCCTTTGATCCCGTTTGGCTTAGCGACTGGGCGGATCGGCAATTTTTTAAATGGCGAGTTATGGGGACGACCAACTGATATGCCTTGGGGCATGATATTTCCCTCGGGCGGATTAGTCGCTCGTCATCCCTCGCAACTATACGAGTTTGCTCTTGAAGGGATTGCACTACTGCTCATCTTATTGATTTACGCAAAACGTAAGCCACCCATGGGGGCTATTTCTGGAGCATTTCTACTCACTTATGGCTGTTTTCGTTTCACTATAGAGTTTTTCCGTGAGCCCGACAGTCAGCTCGGTTTACTCAGTTTTGGGATGAGCATGGGACAATTGTTATCTCTACCGATGGTGATTGTTGGCGCATTATTTATCACCTGGGCCTATCGACGTCACTCTAATGAGAGCAAAGCATGAAACAGTATTTAGACTTATGTCAACGGATTGTTGAACAGGGAACTTGGGTTGAAAATGAGCGCACCGGTAAGCGTTGTTTGACGGTGATTAATGCTGATCTCGAATATGACGTAGCAAATAATGAATTTCCCCTGGTGACCACTCGTAAGAGCTATTGGAAGGCGGCCATTGCTGAATTGCTCGGCTATATTCGGGGTCTGAATGATGCTGCCGAGTTTAAAGCCTTAGGTACGCCAACTTGGTTAGCCAATGCCAACGAAAATCAGGCATGGTTAAACAACCCTGCTCGCAAAGGCGAAAATGATATGGGGCGAGTATATGGTGTTCAGGGCCGTTCTTGGCTTAAACCCGATGGTGGAGAAGTTGATCAACTGCGTAAGATTGTGGATGACTTAAGCCAGGGGATTGATGATCGCGGTGAGATCTTATCGTTTTACAACCCAGGGGAGTTTCATCTTGGTTGTTTGCGTCCTTGTATGCATACTCATACCTTTTCCTTGCTTGGAGATAGTCTTTACTTAACTTCTAGTCAGCGCTCTTGTGATGTGCCTTTAGGACAAAATTTCAATCAAATTCAAGTCTTTACTTTTTTGGCTTTGATGGCGCAGATTACCGGTCACAAACCTGGTAAGGCTTACCATAAGATTGTTAACGCTCACATTTATGAAGACCAACTGGCGTTGATGAAAGAGGTGCAACTGAAGCGGGAGCCCTTTGCGGCTCCAAAGTTGCATATTAATCCGAAGATCAAAACATTGGAAGATTTGGAAACTTGGGTCACTCTTGATGATTTTGAGGTCAGTGGCTATCAGTATCATGACCCTATCGCCTACCCATTTTCGGTGTAATCAGCGACTGCTATTGGTTGTTATATGGGGGCGGCCTTAAGTTTGGCCGCCGCTATTTTTGCAAGTCTCCTTTAAGTCTTTAACCTGCCATCTCGCACCTATTTGAGCGTATGAGCCATTTTAAGTTCTTTTCTCTTTCTGCATTTAATTTTCCTTCTCTTTCGGATCTAGCGCTCAGCTAAATCTCACTCGTCATCTACAGTCAAAATAGATCTTTATGCCGAACATTGCTGTATAAACTACAGTCTATCTTCTTTATTATCGGAAATACCGATGCTTAGGCTCATTAGAAGTGAATATCAATTACTTGCTCGCTGGGTAAAATAACCATTCTTTTTTTAGTGGGCTGTTATGAAACAATTTATTGATCGTTTTTTAAGATTAGAAGCTGCTGGTGGTATTTTGTTGATGGTGGCTGCGGTATTGGCTTTAGTGATGGCCAATACCGCTTGGTTATCTCCTGTCTATTTCTCTTTTCTCGAGACTCCTTTGCAGCTGAGGATCGCTGAATTAGATATCAATAAACCTTTGCTGTTGTGGATTAATGATGGCTTGATGGCGATTTTTTTCTTAGTCATCGGTTTAGAAGTTAAACGCGAACTCATCGAAGGAGCGCTTTCTTCGAAAGAACAAGCATTGTTGCCAGTGGTTGCTGCGGTTGGTGGCATGCTGGTGCCAGCGGCGATTTATTTAATATTTAATGGCACTGATCCGGAGTTGGCGAAAGGTTGGGCGATCCCTGCGGCAACCGATATTGCTTTTGCCCTAGGGGTCATGGCTTTATTAGGTAAACGTGTTCCAGCGAGCCTAAAAGTATTCCTCTTGGCTCTGGCGATCAGTGATGATCTTGGCGTGATTGTAGTCATCGCACTATTTTATACCAGTGAATTGGCGATTATTCCGGCGCTTTGGGCGTTAGCGGCAAGTGCTGGTTTGTTATTGTTGAATCGTCGAGGTTACGGAGGCTTAAGCGCTTATTTACTGCTCGGCGCTGTGCTTTGGGTGGCGGTATTAAAATCTGGGGTTCATGCGACCTTAGCTGGGGTCATTGTTGGCTTTATGATCCCCTTGAAAGCGAAAACCGGTGGTTCACCGCTAAAGACACTTGAGCATGCCCTACATCCAGCTTCGAGTTTTATTATTGTGCCTATTTTTGCTTTTGCCAACGCAGGTGTCCCTCTCACTGGCATTAGCTTGGCGAGTTTTCAAAGCCCGCTTGCTTTAGGGATTATTCTGGGCTTGTTGGTGGGTAAACCTTTAGGCATATACGTTTGTTGTCGTTTAGCCATCAGGGCTGGTTTTGCAAAGTTGCCCGCTGGTGCGAATAATCAACAGTTATTTGCGACAGCTGTGTTATGTGGAATTGGCTTTACCATGTCAATATTCATTTCCTCACTTGCCTTTAACGGGCAAAGTGAATTGATAGCTTTATCCCGTTTAGCTATATTGTGTGGGTCGGTACTTGCTGCATTGATTGGCTATGGCTTATTACATGGCTCGACTCGTAAAGAAGCTAAAAGTTTGCGCAACTCTGCGCAAACTAGGCTGGGTCAATCATGGGAAAATTCCTCCATTTAGCAAGGGGAAAGGTCATTTAAAATCATCAACGCAATCCCCAGAGGGGATTGCTTTTAGGTCATACATGTCGCATTTAAACTATAACCACCTTTACTATTTTTGGATGACCTGCAAACGAGGGTCGGTGACGGCTGCCGCAGAAGCCTTATTTATTACACCACAAACCGTTACCGGCCAAATTAAACAACTTGAGCAACGTCTTGCTGGGGAATTATTCACTCGGCGCGGTCCGAAAATCACTCGGACCGAGCTAGGTCAGTTGGTTTATAAATATGCTGACCGAATGTTTAGTTTAAGCTACGAAATGCTGGATATTGTGAATTATTCACAACAAGAAAAGTTGTTATTTGAAGTCGGAGTGGCCGATGCATTATCTAAGCGTTTGGCGAGTCGGATCTTATTATCTACGGTGCCGCCTGATGGTGATATTCGTTTACGTTGCGTGGAATCGACTCACGAATTACTGCTGTCGCAACTCGCTGAACATAAGTTGGATGTGATTTTATCCGACTGCGGCTTAGATCATGCGAAGCAAGAGGGGGTACTCAGTAAAAAATTAGGCGAAAGCAGTATTGCTTTTTTCGCCAACGAACCCTTACCTTTGTTGCCTTTTCCAGCCTGTTTAGAGCAGCGTAGCTTGTTATTGCCTGGTCGCCGAAGTGCTTTGGGTCGTAAATTATGGGCTTGGTTTGAGCAATTGGGTTTAAAGGTATCGGTATTGGCTGAATTTGATGATGCCGCGTTAATGAAAGCATTTGGCGAATATACCGATGGTATTTTTATTGCTCCTGCAATTTACACTGGAGATATGTTGGCCAATCCTAATACCCGTTTACTAGGCGTTACCGATGATCTCAAAGAAGAATATCATCTGTTATTTGCCGAACGGATGATTCAACATCCTTCGGTGAGGCGCTTATGTAATACCGATTTTTCGCAGCTGTTTGCCGATGAAAAACATCAACATAGTCTGGATGTAATACAGAGCCTCGGCGGTTAAAATTTAGGTTTTACAAGATAATCCTCTTCTCAAAAAGCAATCTTTACCATTCCTCAAATATAAATGATAGCTTTCGTGATAAATATCAAATTTATCACTAAGTTGTTTGTGTTTATTTGATGTTTGACGAGTTTATCGACTTCGTTGCTTCTTAATTGAAGGTATACCCGCTAGTGTTGCTAAAACTATAAAGTAACGTCGAAGGTTCGCTTACATCTCAAAGCGAATTCCGGTTTATATAATAAGTGTTGGCGTCAAGGCGACTAGCATACTGAATGTTTCTGATAACTCTGCGTAATGGCTTAATCACTTCGCCTGTTCGCTTTTGAGCTGAAGTACAGAAGCCTTGTGGAGTAGAGTCCATCTCAACTTCTACTTCACAAGTGATGCCTTAGGCATCAAATACGCAGGATCCAACCGTTATAGGGCAATTAAATATAATCGGCTTAACGGCCTACAAACCCATGTTTGGCTTCTGCATTTTAATCAGCAAGTAAAGCGTATCGAATAGCTATGTCTATGGCTATGGTGCGGGAAAGGAAGCAAATCATGAAAAAGATGTTCGCCATCACGATGGTGGCAGCGTCGGTCTCTGCGCATGCAGAAATCGCTGCAACTCATATTTACCATAATCACATGCCCAATTTCTGGCCTTATTACGATGTCAGTGAATACGATAATCTTGCGGTCGGGGAGGCGGTTCGCTATGCCTACGACGGTCAAGTGATTAACTTAAAACAAAACCCGCCAGCAAATTATAGTTTTTTTATTCCAAGCTCCGGGGCGCCGATGCCTCATGATGATTTGGTCTCGTATTATCAGCATCATGCTAAAACAGGCGCCTACCTGAGTTGGCCCATGGATACCGCGAAGTCTAATCATGGTAATCATCCACAGAGCCAAACTCATGTCACCATGTCGGCCGCGGTGATCAATAACGTACAAAGTTTTGCCGAGTTGGCTAATTTAGACGGATATAACCTAGGTTGGGGAGCGCATTGGCGAGAGGTTCAAGCGAATACTAAAACCTCAGGCGGTTTTAATGCATTAGATACCATTCACTTCTCTGGTCACCATACAATGGGGCCTTTAGTGGGTAATGAGTACTTTCTAAAAGATTTGATTTATCAAAATGTAACTTTAGCGCAAGATTATTTTCTAGGTGACGCCTTTAAGTCATCGAAAGGTTTCTTCCCGACTGAGCTCGGCTTTTCCGAGCGGATCATCCCAGTGTTAAATAAACTGGGGATTGAATGGTCGGTATTGGGTAATGTGCATTATTCCCGAACCCTACGTGATTATCCCTATTTAAATGATCCGGGGGTCGATACTTTAATTTCTCCACCGAATCGAGCGGACTTACAGAATGAAAGTAATATCGGGGCGTGGACCGAGTTGCACATGTTTAATGAACAGCAAAACACCATTAATAAATTTCCCTTCGCCTCGATCCCTCATTGGGTGCAGTATGTCGATCCTGAAAGCGGTGAGCAATACAAAGTTGCCGGTATTCCGGTTGAACAAGCGAGCTCTTGGGAAGAAGGATATCAGTGTAAAGTGACCGCTGATGTCATTAAACCATTTGTTGATGATGCGGCAAGCTTAGGGCGGACTCAGTTCTTTACCATTGCGCACGATGGTGATAATTCTTCTGGCTGTGCTGGTGATGGAAACACTTGGGCGAATTCGGGGAATGTAACTTATGCGGATACTACGGTTCGAGGTATGGGGGTAGAGGAATATTTGGCCGCGCACCCGATCCCTGCCGAGGATGTGGTACATGTTCAAGATGGCTCGTGGATCGATACTCGAGACTCTTCCGCAGATCCAACTTGGTATCATTGGCATATTCCAATGGGGGTTTGGAAGGGGCAAATGGCGGACTTTAACACCGCCAATGGCACCGACTTTGTCGCCACGCGTGAGCATATGGTCTCACTCGAATTGGGATATCATTATTTAGAACGTAATTTTGCGTTGCTTCAAGCCGCGGAGAACTATGCCAAGACCGCTGAGCAAATTTGGTTGGATAATAACCCTAATTATTGGAGCCCAAGTACCGAACGTGACCATCAAGTGACCTACCCAGGTAATCAATTGAATCCCTGGATGATGTCGTTTCCGCTGAAAGGAGATCCTGCGAACAATTACGCGGGTGGGGCTAATCCTGCGGAGCTAGGCTGGTACTTCTTATTAGCATCGATTGATTCGGGCTTTGGTTATTATGATGAGAATATTGATGATGGGGTGAAACCCACAGTGTCGTTTAATCAATCGCTACACTTCTCTGTTCCCTATGTGGAAGCAAATCTGAGTCAGGATAAAACTGGGCCTTCTTTATGGTGGCCGCAGCGCTACCCTTATAATCCAGGCAGCGCCAACGCGAGTAAGGCCGAGGGTTGGGCGAAGGTTTACGCCGATACTAAATTTGCCATCTATACCTATGGCTACGATGTGAGTGATATTCAAGACATCAAGGTAAAGGTTCGGGTACATAAGGATAAGTGGGCAACAGCCACCGATAAAACCTTTAAATTATACGATCCGAGTGCCCATAGTAGCGATCCAAATGTTGACCCTTCACGGGTTGGCGAGTGGCAGACTTTTGCGATGAGTGAACGGGATTTAAGTGCCGATATCAACGGCGTGAGCTGGCAGCCATCGGGCAAGGAAATATTTGAGGTGGTTCCGGCAGACAAAATCGGCAACATGTACTTCAGCTATATCGAGGACTTTCAAGAGCAGCTACTTGATTACTATATTGAAGCGCGCGATAGCAAAGGTAATATCACGCGTTCGGCTATTCAACAAGTTTATGTTGGCGCGGGTCAGTTCAGTCACGTCGATGGTAAGCTGGTGGAAGATGTCAACGGTAGCGTTGCAGGTGAAGCAATGTTCTTTACCGATGATGTGATTATTGGAGATGCTCGTCCAGTTGCTGATATTGATGCAAGTGATGCAGAGGTCGCACATGGGACAGTGGTTACCCTAAGCGCTGCCGGTTCAACGGATAGTGAAGGCCCTATTGCGAGCTATCTTTGGAGCACTGGTGAAACGACGCCGACAATTACACTCACTCTGAATGAGCGGACTACCATTTCAGTCACCGTGACCGATAGTGTGGGGCAAAAAGCGTCTACCAGTGTGAGCTATCGGATCATTGGACAAACTGTCACTTCCAGCGTGTACTACCAGGACAGCAATGGTTGGGGACAAGTGTGTTTGCATTACAGTATTGATGGCGGATTAACTTGGACAACGGCACCGGGAGTGGCAATGCAAAGTCTTGCTGATAATTGGTATCGCTTAAGCATTGATTTAGACAATGCTGATCAGCTTGAATTTGTCGCGAACAGTTGTAGTGGCGCTTGGGATAATAATGGGGGGGCTAATTACAGTGCAGGTGAAGGTGATTGGCAGGTTGCCGGTGGCGTGATTTTAGCAGGGATCCCCGATGGCGTTGACGGTAATATCGCCCCAGTGGCGGTGATATCTCCTGCTAGCCATACGGTGGCAGTCGGCACCGAGGTGACTTTAAGTGCTGCGGGGTCTAGCGATAGTGACGGAAGCATTAGCAGCTATGCTTGGAGTACTGGTGAAACCAGCCAAAGCATTACACTTACGGTGACTGAAACGCAAACTATTACGCTGACCGTGACCGACGATGCCGGGAAAACGAATACCGCTTCGGTGACCTTAAATGTTGCTGAAAATGTATTGCCAATTGCGGTGATTAGTCCCGCCAGTCAAACCGTGATTGCCGGTAGTGTGGTGACCTTAAGTGCGGCAGGTTCTTTCGATGAAGACGGTCAAGTGCTTAGCTATTTATGGAGCACTGGCGAAACCACCGCGGAGATTGACGTTACTGTTAATCAAAGCATGACGGTCGGGCTTACGGTCACGGATAATGATGAGGGGCAAGCCTCAACAGAAGTGCTCTTGAGTCTTGCGACGGAAAATTTCGCTGCTAATTTTGAGCAACTTTACTTCCGTGGCACTGCGAATGGTTGGCAAAGCTCAGCGATGAGCCTCATCGCGGATCATACTTGGCAAGTATTGGTTGATTTTGATGGCCAAACAGAGCAACGCTTTAAGTTTGATGTTAATGGTGATTGGAGTCAAAACTATGGGGATAACAATAGTGATGGCGTGTTAGAGCAAAGCGGCGGTGATATTTTCACTGCGGTCTCTGGCGTTTATTGGGTTGAAGTGAATGATCAAGAGCTTGCTTATCGCATTGTTGAGCAGAATGTAAATCAAGCACCAACTGCGGTGATCACTGCGTCTGCAACACAAATCGATATTGGTCAAAGCATTAGCTATAGTGCCGCAGCCTCTAGTGACAGTGATGGCAGCATTACCGGTTACTTGTGGAGTAATGGTGCAAATACTGAAACCACGACCATCACTTACGATGCCGTAGGCTCTTATGAGCTTAGCTTAACGGTTACTGACGATGGCGATAAAACCGGTCAAGCGTCGGTGTTCGTGACAGTAGTGGACCCCAATGCCAACTTCGTTGCTAATTTCGAGAACTTGTATTTTCGAGGCACCGCTAATGCTTGGCAAAATACCGCAATGAGCTTAGTCAGAGATAACATCTGGCAAGTGACTATCAGTTTTGATGGGCAAAGCGGACAGCGTTTCAAGTTCGATACGGTTGGAGATTGGTCTTATAACCTCGGTGATAATGAAGCCGATGGTATCCTGGAAGAAGCGGGGGCCGATATTTATACCGATGTTGTTGGCGATTATTTACTGGAATTAGATGATTTGAGTATGACTTATTCGCTCACTGCTTTGTAACGGAGTCGGAACGATAAATGAGCCGCTTTCGAGCGGCTTTTTTATGTTCAATACCGCGGCCATGGCGACTCCATTGCTCGATCCAGCTAGCTGAATTTGGTCATTTCACGTATAGTTTGGATAATTAATATTTTAGAGTTTGCAGATGAATATACAAAATATGCAGAAAAATGCTGAACCAGCATTGAAGCTACTAAAAGCCTTGGCGAATCAGAACCGCTTGATGATTTTGTGTCATTTGTTAGAAGGGGAGTTAACAGTTGGTGAATTAAATCAACGAGTTGAATTAAGCCAATCAGCTTTATCTCAGCATTTAGCTTGGTTAAGAAAAGATCAGTTGGTGATGACTCGTAAAGAATCGCAAACCATTTATTATGCTTTAGCGAGTAAAGAGGCAAAAGCAGTTCTGGTTCAGCTTCATGATTTATACTGTGCGGATTAAGTTTCTTCTTAATTTCACCAATAAAAAAACCGACTTAAAGTCGGTTTTTTTGTTCAAGCACCTTAAATTAAAGTGCGTTGATTTTAGCCACAATGCGGCTCTTATGGCGAGCTGCTTTGTTTTTGCTGATCAAACCTTTAGACGCGTAACGGTCTAGGATAGGTTGAGCAACAGTGTATGCTGCTTGAGCTGCATCTTTATCGCCTGCGTCGATAGCTGCAATAACTTTTTTCAAATTAGTGCGCATCATGGAGCGACGGCTAGCGTTATGTTGACGACGCGTTTCAGCTTGGATAGCGCGTTTTTTAGCTGACTTAGTATTAGCCAAGGTTAACTCCTGAACTTTGTCTTGGAATTATGAATTTAAAGGCCGTGGAATATGCCCGTTTTTCATGTTTATGTCAAACAATTTTTAACCAACTATAAAATCCAAGCAAGTAAAACCTAACTAAACGTTATGGTCGTAGCATCGATCTCTATAGGCGGGTAAACTGTGGCGCGATTCTACCAGCATTTTTAATGTTAGGGCAGAGGAATTTGTATAAATTGGCTACAGGACAGTGCATTGAGTAGAACCTTGTTAAAATCGGGCGCCATTGTGAGCGGTATGACTTTGATTTCTCGGGTGTTAGGTTTGGTTCGTGATGTGGTGATTGCGAATTTGATGGGGGCAGGCGTTGCCGCTGATGTATTTTTCTTTGCGAACAAAATACCAAACTTTTTACGTCGATTATTTGCCGAAGGTGCGTTTGCTCAAGCCTTTGTCCCGGTGCTGACCGAGTACAAACAAAATAATCGTGAAGATGAAGTGCGTTTGTTGATTGCCAAGGTAAGTGGCACGCTAGGTTTAGCGGTTACCATTGTGACTCTATTTGGCATTATTGGCTCGCCATTAATCGCGGCCTTGTTTGGCACGGGATGGTTTATTTCTTGGCTACAAGATGGGCCCGATGCAGCAAAATTTGAATTATCGGCTTTTCTTTTAAAAATTACTTTTCCTTATTTATGGTTTGTCACCTTTACTGGTTTATCTGGGGCCATTTTAAATGCCTTTGGCCGTTTTGCCGTGGCTGCTTTCACTCCCGTGTTATTGAACGTCGCAGTGATTGGTTTTGCGCTTGTTGTGTCTCCGCATCTTGAGCAGCCGGAAATCGGTTTGGCGATGGGGGTCTTTTTTGGTGGTCTGATCCAGTTCTTGTTTCAGCTGCCTTTTTTGTTGAAACTAAATTTATTGAGTAAACCTCAATGGGGCTGGAAGCACCCAGGGGTGACGAAGATCCGAACCTTGATGATCCCTGCTTTATTTGGGGTGTCGGTGAGTCAAATCAACTTGCTATTAGATACCTTGATCGCGAGCTTTTTGGTTACGGGCTCAATCTCATGGTTGTATTACTCCGATCGTTTATTAGAGTTTCCTCTCGGCTTGTTCGGCATTGCTATTGCCACGGTGATCTTACCAAGCTTGTCGCAACGCCATGTGGATAGCGATCCAAAACAGTTTCAGCAAACCATGGATTGGGCTGTACGTATGGTGTGCTTCTTGGGGATTCCGGCAACCGTGGGCATGGCGCTATTGGCACAACCCATTCTACAGGTGTTATTTATGCGTGGTGCCTTTGACCCTCAAGATGTCCTCAACGCATCCTATAGTCTGGTGGCTTATAGTGGTGGCTTACTATTTTTCATGTTGGTTAAAATTTTAGCGCCAGGCTATTACTCCCGACAAGATACTAAAACCCCTGTTAAATATGGCATCATCGCGATGGTCAGTAACATGGGGCTTAATTTGATTTTTGCGATCCCCTACGGATATGTTGGCCTTGCCATTGCGACCGCTTTATCTGCAGTATTGAATGCTAGTCTGTTATATCGAGGTTTACACCTTCAAGGGGTGTATCAGATGAGTCGCGCCAGTGCTTGGTGTATTGCTCGCATTCTCCTTGCATCGATTGTGATGGGGGCTGCGATTGCTTGGCTGTCACCAACAACAGAACAATGGTTTAGCCTCGCTTGGCATAGCAGTATGTTGCATTTGCTCAGCTATATTGGCGTTGCGGTCATCGTATATCTTATTTTACTGTTTGCTTTGGGGATCCGATTAGCTCACCTGAAAAGCAGTTTCGGGGCTGTAACTGGCGGCTAAACAAGCTATAATCCGTCGGTTTTTGATGAAATAGGCGCCGGAATGGAGTTAATTCGCGGTATATGCAATATAAAAGCACGTCATTATGGCTGTGCTTTGAGCATTGGTAATTTTGATGGTGTTCATTTAGGTCACCAGCAAGTCATTAAACGTTTAGTCGAACAGGCTCGCCAGCGAGGTCTGCCCGCTGTGGTGATGATTTTCGAGCCCCAGCCCTTAGAGGTTTTTGCTAAACGCCAAGCGCCCGCTCGAATTAGCCGCTTTCGTGATAAATACCAACAGTTGAAAACGTTGGGTGTAGACCGGCTACTTGTGGTCCGTTTCAATCAAGTATTTGCGGAACTGAGCGCCGATTATTTTGTACGCCAGTTGTTAGTTGAATTGCTGGGTATTCAATACCTTGCTGTTGGCGATGATTTTCGCTTCGGTAAGGCGCGTGCTGGTGATTTTTCGAGCTTACAAGTTGCGGGGCAACGTTACGGTTTTGATGTAACGGCAACTCACTCGTTTTGTATTAATCATCAACGAGTCAGCAGTACTGGTTTACGTCAGTATTTAGCAGAGTCTGATTTTAATACTGTTGGGCAGTTATTAGGACGAAAGTTTAGTTTTAATGGCAAAGTCATTCACGGTCAAAAGTTAGGACGTCAATTGGGGTTTGCCACCGCTAATTTAAAAGTGGCTCGTCATGTATGCCCTATTCACGGGGTATTTGCGGTTAAAGCTTATGTTCAGCAGCTGCCTGAACATCGATTTTCTGGCATTGCTAACATCGGTTGGCGGCCGACTGCAAATGGTAAAGATTTATTGGTAGAGGCCCATTTATTTGAGTTTGATGCCAACCTGTATGGCCAACGTTTAGTGGTTGAGCCGCAGTTGAAAATAAGAGATGAACAAAAATTTGATTCGCTTGACGCACTGAAAGCTCAGGTGAATCTCGATATTAAGCGAGCAAAAGCCTACTATGGCCTTGCAGAGTAACCGACTGGAAAAGTAATTCGATGAGCGACTATAAAGATACTCTTAATCTACCCAATACCGAGTTCCCAATGCGTGGTAATTTGGCAAACCGTGAACCTGCAATGCTAAAGCGTTGGAGTGAAAAGGATCTATACGGCCAAATTAGGCTGGCCAAAAAGGGTAAGAAGAGCTTTATTTTACACGATGGCCCTCCTTACGCGAATGGCAATATTCACTTGGGCCACGCGGTGAATAAGGTGCTAAAAGATATTATCGTGAAATCGAAAACCCTGTCTGATTACGATTCGCCTTATATTCCTGGCTGGGACTGCCATGGTTTGCCTATCGAGTTACAGGTTGAGAAAAAAGTCGGTAAGCCGGGTAAAAAAGTGACGGCAGCCGAGTTTCGTCAAAAATGTCGTGAATATGCCGCTAAACAAATTGATGGTCAGCGTCAGGATTTTATTCGGATGGGGATTCTTGGCGATTGGGCTAATCCTTACCTCACCATGAATTTTGATACCGAAGCGAACATTATTCGTGCCTTGGCAAAAATCATTGACAATGGGCACCTCATGCAAGGCTCTAAACCAGTACATTGGTGTACTGATTGTGGTAGCGCCTTGGCAGAAGCGGAAGTGGAGTACGAAGATAAAAATTCTCCTGCGATTGATGTGCGTTTCGCTGTGGTTGATGAAGCGGCGTTGCTGGCAAAATTTGATCATCCACAAGGTGCCGATGGTGAAGGTCCAATTTCTGCGGTGATTTGGACCACTACGCCTTGGACCTTGCCTGCGAACCGCGCCGTGGCTGTGAATGCACATCTTGAATATGTGCTGGTTCAAATTGAAACCGAGGATGGCAAACAGCGGGTTATTTTGGCGCGTGAGTTAATGGAGCAGTGTGTTGAGCGTTTTGGCGCAATTCACTTTCATGCGCTTGGGTATTGCCAGGGGGCTGCGCTTGAACTGATTCAAGTGAAGCATCCGTTCTACAATTTTGAAGTGCCGATTATTCTCGGCGACCACGTGACCACTGAATCGGGTACTGGTTGTGTACATACCGCTCCTGGCCACGGTCAAGAAGATTTCGCAGTCGGTCAAAAGTATGGCTTAGAAGTTGCAAATCCAGTAGGTGACAATGGTGTGTTTCTTGCCGACACCGAGTTTTTTGCAGGTCAGCATGTATTTAAAGCCAATGACAATGTTGTAGAAAAGCTGAAAGAAACGGGTGCTCTATTACACCATCATGCTTATCGTCATAGTTATCCACATTGTTGGCGCCATAAAACGCCGATTATTTTCCGTGCTACTCCGCAGTGGTTTGTCAGTATGGACCAAAATGGTTTGCGCAAGCAGGCGATGCAAGAAATTAAGAATACTCAATGGATCCCTGATTGGGGCCAGAGTCGCATCGAAAGCATGGTTGAGAATCGTCCCGACTGGTGTATTTCTCGCCAACGTACTTGGGGCGTTCCAATTGCCCTATTTGTGCATCGCGAAACTAACGAGTTGCATCCTCGCGCTGTCGAGTTGATGGAAGAGGTAGCGAAACGCGTTGAACAGAACGGTATTCAGGCTTGGTGGGATTTAGATGCAACTGAATTATTAGGGGATGAAGCGGCTAGTTATCGTAAGGTTGAAGACACTCTGGATGTATGGTTTGACTCTGGCTCTACCCATTCAAGTGTGGTTGCTGCGCGTCAAGAGTTTAATGGCCATGCCGCCGATATGTACCTAGAAGGTTCAGATCAACATCGTGGTTGGTTTCAATCATCATTAATGATTTCGACTGCCATTAATGGGAAAGCACCATACCAACAAGTGTTAACTCACGGTTTTACGGTTGATGCCAACGGTCATAAGTTTTCAAAATCATTGGGGAATGGTGTTGCACCGCAGGACGTATGGAACAAACTTGGTTCTGATATCTTACGCTTGTGGATCGCATCAACTAACTACACTGCAGAAATGAGTGTGTCTGATGAAGTATTTAAACGCAGCGCCGATGCCTATCGACGTATTCGGAATACTTCACGCTTCTTGTTAGCAAATTTAGCTGGTTTTGAACCTGAGCAACATTTGGTCGCTAGTGAAGATATGGTGGCTCTTGACCGCTGGGTGGTGGGGCGTGCCGCTGCAGTTCAACAAGAAATCGTTGAAGCTTACGAGCAATATCAGTTCCATGTGGTGTATCAAAAATTAATGCACTTCTGCTCAATCGAGTTAGGTAGCTTCTACTTAGATATCATTAAAGATCGTCAGTATACTGCTAAATCCGATGGTTTAGCGCGTCGTTCGTGTCAAACCGCCTTGTACCATATCGCGGAGGCATTAACACGCTGGATAGCGCCTATCTTGAGCTTTACTGCCGATGAAATCTGGCAGGCTCTGCCTGGTCAGCGCAACGAATTTGTGTTTACCGAAACTTGGTATCAAGGTTTGAGTTCTTTAGCGCAAGATAGCGCGATGAACGATGATTTTTGGGCGAAGTTAATCACCATTCGTGATGAGGTAAATAAAAACCTTGAACAAGCGCGTCGTGATAAGAAGATCGGTGGCACCTTAGAAGCGAAAGTAAGCCTCTATGTTGATACTGAATTGGCGCAACTATTAAGTTTGCTGGGTGATGAGTTACGCTTTGTATTGTTAACCTCTGAGGTTAGCTTACATACCCTAGAATCTGCTGGTGCAGAAGCCGCGAGCACTGAGTTAGCGAATATGAAAGTGCAGATTGAAGTTGCCGAAGCTGAGAAATGTGAGCGTTGTTGGCACCATCGAGAAGATGTTGGTCAAACAGAGGCTCATCCACATTTGTGCGCACGTTGTGTGAGTAATGTGGCTGGCGAAGGAGAGTCTCGTCACTATGCATAAGCAAGCTGCTATGACTGAAGTTTCAGCGACCGGCTTGCGTTGGCTGTGGTTGAGCGTATTGGTTTTTGCGCTTGACCAAGCCACTAAGTATGCAATCGCAGCTAACTTTAATTTGTATGAGTCGCTGCCAATTACACCGTTTTTCAATTTGGTCTCGGTGCGTAATTACGGTGCAGCTTTTAGTTTTCTCAGTGACGCTGGTGGTTGGCAGCGCTGGTTTTTCACTGCCATAGCGATTGGGGTTAGTGGCCTGTTGCTATGGTGGATGAAGAAAACTTCGGTAGCCCAAAAATGGCAGGCGATTGCTTATGCTCTGGTGCTTGGCGGTGCCGTTGGTAACGTATTTGATCGCTTGGTTTTTGGTTATGTGATCGACTTTCTAGATTTTTATATCGGGAGTTACCATTGGCCATCTTTTAATGTTGCCGATTCAGCCATCTGTGTTGGCGCAGTGCTATTGGTACTTGATAGCCTATTTAGTTCTCATTCTAAGGACACTAAATGATCCAGCAAGGTAGTACGGTTGAGTTGCATTTTGTGTTGAAATTGTCAGATGGCACTATCGCTGAAAGTACTTACAATTATTCCAAACCCGCGCAACTAGTGCTGGGGGATGGTAGCTTAACTGAAGGTTTCGAAACCTGTTTGCTAGGCTTGAAATCAGGGGATAAACGTGAATTTGAACTGCCAGCAGAGCAAGCTTTTGGCCTGAGTAATCCTGATAATATTCAGCACTTTGAACTCAGTAAATTTGGTACCGATGCGCTGGCAGAAGAGGGCAATATCATTGCTTTTGCTCAGCCAGATGGGAGTGAAATTCCAGGAATTATTAGAGCCGTTACTGGTGACTCAGTGACGGTAGATTTTAATCATCCTTTAGCGGGTCATACAGTGATCTTCGAAGTGGAAATTTTGGCGGTTCATTAAGGAACGATAATGGAAATAATCTTAGCCAACCCTCGGGGATTTTGTGCCGGTGTTGACCGGGCCATTTCTATTGTTGAGCGCGCTCTGGAAATGTTTGGTGCGCCAATTTACGTCCGTCATGAAGTTGTGCATAACCGCTATGTTGTGGATGGCTTACGTAAACGAGGCGCAGAATTTGTTGATGAACTGAGTGATGTTCCTGAAGGCAGTATCTGTATCTTTAGTGCACATGGTGTTTCACAACAAGTCCGCGCGGAGGCAAAACGTCGAAACTTAAAGATTTTTGATGCCACCTGCCCGTTGGTTACCAAAGTTCATATGGAAGTTACTCGGGCTAGCCGCAAAGGCATTGAGTGTGTATTGATCGGCCACCAAGGTCACCCTGAAGTGAATGGGACAATGGGGCAGTATAATAACGATGCAGGCGGTATCTATTTGGTGGAAACCGTGGCCTGTGTTGAAAAACTTACAGTAAAAAAACCGACGCATTTATTTTATTGTACTCAAACCACGCTGTCGGTGGATGATACTTCGGCGATTATCGATGCCCTGCGGCTTAAGTTCCCAGCCATTCAAGGACCACGCAAGGATGATATTTGTTATGCGACCCAGAATCGTCAAGACGCGGTAAAAAATCTTGCTGAAAAGTCTGATGTGGTGCTGGTGGTTGGTTCTAAAAATTCGTCTAACTCTAACCGTTTGCGTGAAAAAGCTGAAAAGTCTGGAGCTCAGGCTTACCTTATTGATGGTGTGAGCGATATTAATGCAGCTTGGTTTAAATCTGATAGTCGGGTGGGGGTGACCGCTGGCGCTTCTGCTCCCGAAGTACTGGTACAAGAGGTCGTTGCTGGTTTAAAAGATATGGGAGGGGTTCGTGTTATAGAGAATCCCGGTCGAGAAGAAAACACTATTTTTGAAGTCCCTGCAGAGTTAAGACTGATCTAGTCTAGCGCGTTCAGCATTCTCATATTCTATAAAAAAGAAGGCATGTCCTTCTTTTTTGCGCTATACACTAAATAACTAGGTTGTTAGAGGTTCGCTTCTGGCTGTTGCTCATGGATTCGGAGCGACATAGAGACTTGGCCTATTCGCGGCACGCTGCTATGGCGGCTTTAGGCAAGCGTAATTACACTTCTCGTCATCTAAGTTCAAATTATTGGATGTCGAAGTATGCCATTTGAGGCCGATTACTGAGGGACTTAGGCAAGCGCGATTCTTGGTTATCGTCATTTCAAAGTCGTAAGCTATAGCGGGATCTGCGTGACTGAAATGAGCTCGCTGGTTTTCCTGATTGACTGAATATTGGCACAAAATGGCATTAAGCATCATGGATGGGTCGGTTAAGATGCTACATCAATCATATTCTCGAAACCTCGGTTTTACGCTGATCGAGGTCATCATCACTTCTTTTATTTTGGCCGTGGGTTTACTGGCCGTCGTCGCGATGCAGGCGGTTGCTAAACGTTCTAGTTTCGAATCTCATCAACGTACAGTTGCTATGTTATTAGCTGAAAATTTGGTGGAACGGGTGCGGTTAAATCATTTGGCTTGGCAAGCTAATAATCCAGCTACAGTGACTGTTGGCGAGGGCCAAGTTGCAAGGGTTAAGCCTGCCTGTGCAGAAGACAATGGTTTACTGAGCAACTGTAGTTTTGCTGACCTAGTGAACGATGATTTATATCACTGGGAATATGGTCTTTACGCCAAGTCTGCGGGCGGTAAAGGCGGATTAGTAAAACCTAACGGTTGCGTGCAGCTGAAGGCCGATGGGGAGCTCACGGTGGTGGTTACATGGCAGTCTCGACAATCGTTAGTTGCTTTGAGTCACAGTAATCCTCTTGTTGCTAGCTGCGGCGTGAATGCAGACCAACGTCGCAAAATGGTACTCACTACACGAGTTGGCCTATGAGCCATTCCACTCAACAGGGCTTTACTTTAATTGAATGGTTGATCGCGATTGTGATTGGTTTGTTTTTGACTGCAGGGATCGGGAGTTTTTTGGTTGCCTCGCAGCGTACTACGGAAGCGACCTATCATAGTGAACAAATGATGGATAGTGGCAGAATCGCCACCCATTTAATTACTCGAGATCTAAAAATGGTTGGTTTTTTTGGCGAATATACCGGTAAGCCTATGGTGAGAGGTGCTGGGGTCACTTTAGTTACAAGCGATATTCCGAGTGCTAACGATTGTTTGACTGACTGGGTTGGCGCGACCCCAGAAGGCTCTTTTCCATCGGCTGGAGGGCGTTTTAGTCCTTTGTTTGTTGGTCAAGTGAGTAACAGTAACTCTTTAAGTGGCCAGTATGCTTGTGTGAGTTCGCGTAGCAACTTGGTGCTTGACTCCGATGTTATTGGTATTAAGCGGGTAATTGGCTCTCCAAAGTTAAGCGCCGCAGACTTAAATTCCAAGCGTTATTACTTTGCGGCAAATTCCGCCCAAGCGGAGCTCTTTACTAGTAGCGATCCTTGGCCAAGTGAAGCTGATATGCCGGGGCGGCAAGTTTGGGAATATCAACACTTTGTTTATTACTTAGATGTGAGCGCGCAATCAGGCTTGCCTGTTTTACGCAAGTTGTATCTCCATAATGATAGTGGAATGCAGGCCATCAATGGCCCTTTGGTGGAAGGTATTGAGAGAATGAGGTTATTACTGGGGGTGGATACTGATACCAGTGTAGATGGGGTGATTAATGAATTTATTGCCGCTAGTAACGTGACGTCGCTGCAGTGGAGTGAAGGGCGAGTGATTGGCGCTAAGTTATATTTGTTAGTCCGTTCCTTAACTGAAGATCAAAACTATACTAATAACAATAGTTATGAATTGGGCGATGTTGCTGTTGCTGCTGCAAATGATCATTATCGCCGAACGTTGTTTGAATCGGTCATCTTTTTCAGAAATATGGTGTATTGATGAGTATTCACTTGAAATTGAGGAAACAGTCTGGCGCGGCATTGTTTGTGGCTATGTTGTTTTTGCTGATTTTAAGCTTTTTGGGTGGGGTGTTACTGAGCAGTGCCAATCAAGGTTTAAAAGTCGTTTCAGCGATGGGTGATCGGCTTGGCGCTGAGAATGTATTGGAAGGCGAGATGGATCAGTTGATTATGGCTCCTCGCTTACAAAGTTTAATTGGCTCGATGCCTGCGGCGTCTTCAATGTCTGCATCCAGTGTGGTGCCAGGGGTCGACGGTACCTTGAGTCACACCGTCGACAACGTCTGCTCGAGAAGCATTAATGCTAGCAGCAATAATGCCATTAGCCAATGTCGTTATATTAGAGTTGTGGCGGATAAAAGTTATGGTAAAGGGGCACGGGCAGCAACTTCCTTAGCGGCCGGGATTGAGCAGCCATTGTTGTAAATAACGGCTTAAATATAAGTAGAGGCTGCTGACACATTTTAGGAGAGAGCGAATGAACGGGCGATTAAAAGCGGGACTATTTGCTTGCTTGTGTTCCGCGGCGGTGACGGTTCCGGTATGGGCAGACGATACAGAGTTATTTCTTTTTGATTTTAATAGCCTCAATTCTGCAGATCCTAAAGTTTTAATTATTTTTGATACTTCAGGCAGCATGGCATGGAATATCACGACCCGCCAAGGTTATAACCGCGATAGTCAAGGTAACGAGAGTTACCAAAATTATCCTATTGGAATCAGCTCGCAAAATAGTCTCGATAACGATTTTATTTATTTTACGGTTAATGGCGTCGATGGTTCTTATATTCCGGTTGGCGCCAATGATGATCGCCGCTTTATTTGGGATATTAATAACTGCGCCGCCTCTTATGAAGCATTAGCCAAAAATGGTGTTTTCACTGGGTATTTTCGAGAACACCGTATTCAAGGAGGTAGCGGCTCTTGGGACGATGTTCGGCTAAATAATGGCGCTAATTATACCGTATTGGATTGTATTGATGATTATGAATTAAGCAGCGACCCGAGTGATGGACGTTTACTCGATGCCAATGGAGACCCGCGCTCATTTACTGTAAAGCTCCAAGATGATGCCGGTAATTTTTATGACAAAGTGGTCTCTACCATTAATCCGGGTCAGTACCGGGAAAGCAATAACGCCTATGTTCCCGCTCCACAGGGCCACCCCATTAATGGAGCGGCGCGTAATACCGAAGATTTTTATACTTTAAATAAAGCAGATGCGGAGCGAACCACGAAAGATACCTTCGATGATGGTTACTTGATAACGTTGTATTCAGCTAATTATTTACGTTGGTACCACTATGCAGATTCGACAACGTCAAGACCTCGAATTGAGATAGCCCAAGAAGCAATGGAGAATGCCTTAGATACCATTAATGGGGTTAAGTTTGGATTGATGGTTTTTAATACTACCAATCATGGTGGTCGGATCATTCGTCGTATTCAAGCCTCCGATGATAATCAAGATTTAATCACGAGTATTGTTGAATTGGATGCAAATGGTGGAACCCCCTTGGTTGAAACCTTAATGGAGGCCAAACACTACTTTGCGGGGGAACCGGTGGTATATGGCTTGGAAGGTTCACGTCGAAGCCAAAGAGATACTGCTGCAGAGTCTTCTGGGAGCTATATCTCCCCCTATGATGTGGGCTGTGATGCTTCGATTAGCATTATTTATATTACCGATGGAACGCCGACCGTTGATGATGAAGAAAATGGTAATGTAACCGCCTTGCCAATTAATACCAATAACGTGCAAGGCTGCGATGAGAACGCAAGCACTGTCGCGGATTGTTCTTGGAAAGATCCGGTTGGCTTTGGCACCGGAAATGAAACCAGCTATTTACCGGTATTAGCCAAGTGGATGAACACCAACGATATCAACCCAGACGTAAGCGGTAGGCAGTATGCTAAAATTTCGACCATTGGTTTTGGTGAAGATGTTATTCAAGGTGGCTCAGCAATGCTTATTAAGACCGCTGAAAACGCTCAGGGACGTTTTTACCCCGCAGAGGATGGCGTTGAATTAGAATCAGCCTTTCGCCAAGCCTTGATTGGAATTTATGAAGAAAGCTCTTCCTTAGTCTCTCCGGCAGTAACCAGTAATAACTTTGACCGAACCCGCACCCTGGATCGGGTGTATTACGCGATGTTCAAACCCTCGTTAAGTCCGCGTTGGCGTGGCAATTTAAAAAAATTACAGCTCTCGTCGGCTGGTTATATGAGTGATCAGAACGGAAACCCTGCGATTGGTGCCGATGGTTCAATTATCGATGAAGCAAAGACTTATTGGTCCTCAGTTAAAGATGGCAATAATGTCGAATTAGGTGGTGTATCTGAAAGCCTTGTGAGCAATCAAGCTCGAGTGGTGTATTTTAATCAAAGTGACCGCGGCAATTTTGCTACTTTATCTTCGACTAACCTCACAACCAAAGCAGGCTCCGCTGCAAATTTGGCCAATCATTTGGGCGTGAATGAAGATGCGCTGACTGAGCAAGTAAATTGGATCCTTGGATTGGATGTTGATGATGATGATGGTGATAGCAATACCACCATTCGTAATGACTTGATGGGAGATCCGCTGCACTCTCGTCCGCTCGTGATTAATTATGGCTTGCGCTCTGGTGCAGCCAGTACCAGCGCCGACCCGAATGATATGGATATTCGTATTCTGGTTGGCACCAATGGTGGTGCCTTGCATATGTTTAAAGACTCGGGTGCGACGGTAGCGGAAAGCTGGGCATTTTTTCCTTATGAGCTGTTAGGTCGCCAGCTGGCATTACGTAATAACGTTGCAAGTTCCCAGCATATATACGCTATTGATGGTACCCCAAGCGTTTTTCTAAAGGATGTTGATAATGATGGTAAGTACAGCACTTCGGGAGATCAGGTGCTTGTATTTACCGGTTTACGTCGTGGGGGCGATGCCTATTATGGGATGGATTTAACCGATCCTGATTCACCTAAAATGCTTTGGAGGCTGAATAGTTCTTCAGCTGGTTTGTCGGAGTTAAGTCAAACTTGGTCACAACCGTCAGTCGCTTATGTGCCAGGACATAGCAACCCAGTGGTTATTTTTGGCGGTGGTTATGATGTGAATCAAGATTCGATGAATCCTGTGAGTGACAGCAAAGGAAGAGCGATATTCATCGTTGATGCAATGACTGGTGAACGTGTTTGGAGTTTAACAAATACTGGCGATAGCCGTTTAACACATAGTATTCCAAGTAAGATAGCGACTTTGGATAGTGATGGAGATGGCAAGATTGACCGTCTATATTTTGGCGATATGGGGGGGCGGGTATGGCGAGTCGACTTATACTCAGAGGATCAAAGTAAATGGGAAATGACAGCCTTAGCGAGCATCAGCGATAGCACAACCGTGACCGAAAGACGTAAATTCTTTACTGAGCCAGTCATTGTTCGAACCTATCTTAAAAAACTGACTCAAATCACCACTGGTGAAGGTGCAGAGCAAGTAACCATCACCGACTCACAGCAAATTCCCTACGATGCAGTGTTGATTGGCTCAGGAGACCGGACTAAACCCGTGACCGATAAAGACCCCAATGGTGTGAATAACAAATTTTATATGTTTCGAGATTATAATGTCCAATCGACAGATTTCACTACAGTTTCAGAAAAGCCCACCGCAATTACTTCTGATGAGCTATACAATATTACCAGTGATCCTATCGGTAGTTTAAGTGATGAAGCGGCGATTGAAAATCAGTTGCTCGCTTTGGGCTCTGCCAAAGGTTGGGTTTATGATTTACTCGATGATGGTGAAAAGTCTTTAGGGAGTGCTTTAGTACTTGGAGGAGAAGTTTACTTCACATCCTTTATTCCGGAAACGACAAATTCGGCCACCTGCACCATTCCTACAATTGGTAAAGGCCGAACTTACGCGGTGAGTATGCATATTGGTACTAACGTGAATAACCAGCGATATTATGATGTGGCAAATAAAGTCCCCGATGACTTGATTATTCATTCTGGTGAAGATGAGCAAGGAGAGTCGGTGATTCGCGTATTTGGCGGAGATCCGGGTGAAGACTTGGTGTTTGATGACCAAAATGATGAGCAAGAGCATACCTGTGAAGAGGATGGTGCTTGTAAGCAGGGGTCTCGTCAGGCAAATGTCGATATGAGTCCAAAACAAATTTACTTTTATTTTAATGAGGACTAGATGAGCAGAGCGATGCGAGGGGTCACTTTAATTGAACTGATGATTGCGGTTGCGATTGTGGCTATATTAGCGGCGGTGGCTTACCCTGCTTATACTTCCTTTGTGGCTGAGTCGCGGCGCAATGAGGCGAAGAAAGAACTCAGTACTTTGGCCGTTTTGCAGGAGCAGTATTACGCAGATAATGCGAGTTACGCCAGTAGCTTAGCTGCATTGGGGCTGACTGCTGCTGGAGTTACGACTTATAACTCTGAGAGTGCATATTACACGATAAGCTTAACCGCTTCGGCTGCGGCAAGCACTTACACTGTCAAAGCGACCGCCATAGGTTCTCAGTTGAACGCTGACAGTGATTGTCGAAGCTTTACGATTAATGAGCAAGGGGCTAAAGCCGCAGTGAATGCCTCGGGAAGCTCTAATCCAGAATGTTGGTAGGATGATGAATAGACTATTATGGTTGTTGTTAGTATTGATGTTGCCTATTTCGGTGAGCTCTGCTCAGACGGTAAAGTGTTATATGCAGGGGGAAAAAGGCATTGACCAGGTGATTATTGCCAGTCCCGGTAAACAAAAATCGAAGCCGCAGCCTTCTATCGGGGATATTCGAGCAGATTTGTATCAGCGTTATGTGAATGACCGTAAAACCATAAAAAGGCTGGGTCACTTGCGTACTTTCGAATGTGTTGATTTTAAAGATAAATTCAGTTCAGAGCAGGCCAATCGCGCCTTTACAGAATTAAACTATTAAGCTCATCGCTAGATGGGACAACTGGTTTTTTCGCTGTCAGTGATAAAGCGAATATTGCCACCTAAAGAAACTTTTACACCTTCAATATAGTGATTGTTATCAGAGCAAAAATAGAGGCTTGCTGAGCTACCATGGCCGAGGACTAAACCGTCACTACCAAAATGTATAGCATTTACAGAACCATAAAAGTTTATTTTGCCAGCTTGGTTATAGGGGGCCGCTGCTTGTAGTATTTGTTCGTTAGCATCGAGTTTTCCATTGTTGTTATTGTCAGCAAAAATCGTTAAACCGTTATTGACGGTGCCTCCGCAGTCACTGCCGTTGGACTGTAATGCACAAATTACCACCCGTTGATTTAAGTTGATTGCCTGCGCTCTGGCAAAGCGGACTTCGCGCATTAAGCGATTAACCGTGGCATCAGCAGACATCGATTGGAATAAATTCGATAAGTTAGGGACTCCGACCCCCAAAAGAATGACCGCAATAGCGACAGTGACCATTAGTTCTAAGAGAGTAAAACCTAGCTGTTTCATTGTGATACTCAATATTGGACTCTATTTAAGCTTATACCTTTTTCTTGAACTTACCGTTTTAATCATTCAATCAAGTGCTGATATGCTTGACACAATGATAAGCAGCAAGTCATTTTGTTAAACTTTTCAAGGTGAAGGTGGTGATAGAAACATTGTTAGTTGCTTAAGCTTGGCTTAAAGTAAAGAGCATAGTTAATAAAATGATGAACATAAGGAAGTACAAATGAAGCAAGTAACAGCCATTATCAAACCATTTAAGATGGATGATGTACGCGAAGCCTTAGCTGAAATTGGTATTACTGGTATGACGGTGACAGAAGTGAAGGGCTTTGGTCGTCAAAAAGGTCACACTGAACTATACCGTGGTGCAGAATACAAAGTGGACTTTTTACCCAAAATGAAGCTAGAGCTAGTGGTGCAAAAAGATGATTTAGAGCGTTGTATTGAAGCGATTGTTCAGACTGCTCAAACGGGAAAAATTGGCGACGGCAAAATTTTTGTGCGTGATGTAGACCGTGTGATCCGTATTCGTACTGGTGAAGAAAACGAAGACGCTATTTGATTTCATAAAAAAGCGAGCTCCATGAGCTCGCTTTTTTAAATGTGTTATTGATTAGTTCGCTTGAATTATTTTTTGAGTCTGCTCGGCCATTTCTTCTACGCCCAAAGCTTTGTAACCTTTTTCCATGACGACCAAAGCTTCTCTAGCGGAGGGGGTATCTGGAAAGTTTTCTACAACATAGCGAGCGCGATTTATCGCCCCAATATAGGCTTCTCGTTTAATATAGTAATTTGCCACAGAAATCTCATTCCGAGCGAGGTTATCTTTTAGGTAAACCATTCGCTGCTGAGCATCTGTGGCATAACCGCTGTGAGGATAACGAGTGATTAGAGTATTAAAATCACTGAAGGCTTGACGAGAAAAACTTGGATCGCGGTCGTAGCGATCAATTCCGACCAAACTTTGAAATAAATTATGGTCAGCCGCCATATTAATTAAGCCACGCATATAGTAGACGTAATCTAGAGAGCTATGAGTGGGGTGATTGCGAATGAAACGATCAGTGCTTGCTAAGGCCATGGCCGTATCGTTGCGTTTATAATATACATAGATTAAATCGAGTTGAACCTGACTAGAATATGGCCCAAATGGGTAACGGGTATCTAGTGCTTCAAGGCTATCCGTGGCATCACTAAAAGAACCATTATTAATCGCAGTCTGCGCATCGGCATACAGCTCTGATGCTGGCTTATCAGGGATTTTAGGTTTCTCTTTGGTGTTCGAAGAGCAAGCGCCTAATATAAGGCCAAGTAGTATGATTGAAATTGTTTGCTGATAAATGCGCATAATTTGGCTAAAAGTCATCTTGGTAATAAATGTGATAGTAGAAAAGTAACACGGGCCACAATGGACACGGTAAGTGTTAAACCAATCACCTCAAATAATGGGCAAACAGTATCCTCTATGCTACTTAAACCGTCAATCATCGAGTGAGATATATGATAGGAAGATGATCCGGTAAACAATTTTCTTCTATGCTTTAGCCTGAGAATGATTACAATAGCCGGTTTTGGCCTTCCTGTCAGAGGTAATACCTAAGATGAGTCAACAATTAGAGTTGCGTGCAATCGTCGACCAAGAACTTGCTGGGGCCCGCCTAGACCAAGCTTTAGCGGCCTTATTTCCCGATTATTCTCGTTCTCGGATAAAAGAATGGATATTGGGGGAGTGTGTTCGTTTGGATGGCGAACTTAAGGTGAAACCGAGGGAAAAGGTTGTTGGTGGAGAAGAGATTATCTTAAACACCGTATTAGAAGATGTAGTTGAAGCGCAAGCAGAAGACATCGAACTGGACATCGTTTACGAAGATGATGACATCTTGGTAATCAATAAACCTATTAATATGGTGGTTCATCCAGGTGCTGGTAATCCTAGTGGCACGATCCTGAATGCCTTATTATATCGCTATCCAGCGATTGCCGAAGTGGCTCGAGCAGGGATTGTTCACCGTCTTGATAAGGATACTTCCGGCTTAATGGTGGTGGCTAAGACGGTTCCCGCTCAAACGCATTTGGTGGAAGCTTTACAAGAGCGCCGTGTGACCCGTGAATATGAAGCGATTGTTACCGGCACCATGACTGCTGGTGGTCTAGTGGATGAACCTATTGGTCGCCATCCAAATAAGCGAACTCATATGGCAGTGGTTCAATCGGGAAAGCCCGCGGTGACTCATTATCGTGTTGCCGAAAAGTTTCGTCAGCATACCCGTATTCGTTTGCGTTTAGAAACTGGGAGAACCCACCAAATTCGGGTTCACATGGCGCATATTGGTCACGCCTTGTTGGGCGATCAAACCTATGGCCGTTTACGTTTACCAAAAGGGGCGAGTGAGGAATTAGTCACCGTAATGCGTGCATTTAAACGCCAAGCTCTACACGCAGTGATGTTACGTCTAGAACATCCCATCACCGGTGAAATGATGGAATGGCATGCACCGGTCCCTCAGGATATTTTAGATATCGCAGAGGCTTTACGTGACGACCACAAACTTAATCCAGATTTAGGTTAGGTTTTGCCAAGTCACCTTGTTGAATGGCCTTGTCCGCCAAATGTTCGAGCCATATTTAGTGACCGTCTTGGTGGCGTGAGTCAAGCGCCCTTTGACTCCTTTAATTTAGGGGATCATGTTGGCGATGCTCGGAGAGCGGTTCAGCAAAATCGTGTCGCTTTTCAGGCTGAGATGCCAGACCAGGTCTGCTGGCTAAAGCAGATCCATAGTACTCAAGTGGTTGATGCGAGTTTGAGTGGCAGTCAAATGGCAGAGGCTGACGCCAGTGTTAGCGACCAACCGGGGGCAGTTTGTGTGGTGATGACCGCAGATTGCTTGCCGATCCTATTATGTGACAAACAAGGTCGAGTGGTGGCTGCGGTTCATGCTGGTTGGCGTGGTTTAGCCAATGGGATCATTGAAAATACCATCGCTAAGATGAAAGTTGCCCCGAAGCAAGTGATGGCATGGATGGGCCCAGCGATTGGCCCAAGTGCCTTTGAAGTGGGTGAAGAGGTCAAACAAGCGTTTGTCGATAGTCACTCAGAGGCATATTTAGCTTTTACTCCAAGCAATAAAGCCAATAAGTATTTTGCTGATATCTTTATGTTGGCCGAGCAACGTCTTACCCAAGCGGGGCTTACCGCAGTCTATTCTGAGCGGTGCTGCACTTATCGTTCAGCACAGCAGTTTTACTCATATCGTCGTGAGGGATTAACTGGCAGAATGGCCGCTGCGATCTGGTTGGAAGAATAACTGGAAACAGTTCACAAAGTTTACCTTTAGCTTGAAAATTAAACATTATTGAGCTTGAAAATTGGCCGTTCAACACCAACATAATAGGTAATAAACTATTTCATGTGGAGGTGTTAGATGCGCCTAGATCGATTCACAAGTAAGTTTCAATTAGCCATCTCTGATGCGCAGTCACTGGCATTGGGTAGAGATCATCAATTCATTGAACCTGTGCATTTAATGTCTGCGATGTTAAATCAAGATGCAGCTTCATTACGTCCATTGTTGGCGGAAGCTGGTATTGAAGGCAGCGCATTACGCTCTCAATTATCGCAGGCCTTAGAGCAACTCCCTCGAGTAGAAGGTACTGGCGGAGATGTTCAACTTTCTAACCAACTGGTGGTTTTGCTTAATCTTTGTGACAAGTTAGCGCAAAAGCGCAAAGATAAGTTTATTTCTTCAGAAATCTTCTTCCTAGCCGTCACCGAGGATAAAGGCAAACTCGGCGATATTATGCGTGGCTTAGGTGCTAATAAAGACAATATTAATAAAGCAATCGAAAAGCTACGTGGGGGTCAGAAAGTCGATGATCCGAATGCTGAAGATCAGCGTCAAGCATTAGAGAAATATACGATTGATCTAACCGAGCGCGCCGAGCAAGGTAAGCTTGATCCAGTGATTGGTCGTGATGATGAAATTCGTCGAACGATTCAAGTGCTGCAACGCCGGACTAAAAATAACCCGGTGTTAATTGGCGAACCTGGTGTTGGTAAAACAGCTATCGCAGAAGGTCTCGCGCAACGCATTATTAACCATGAAGTGCCTGAGGGCTTAAAAAATAAGCGGGTTTTATCCTTAGATATGGGCTCATTGGTGGCGGGGGCCAAATATCGAGGCGAGTTTGAAGAGCGCTTAAAAGCGGTACTCAATGAATTGTCGCAAGAAGAAGGTCAGGTGATCTTATTTATCGACGAGCTACACACTATGGTCGGAGCGGGTAAAGGCGATGGCGCAATGGATGCAGGCAATATGCTTAAACCAGCTCTTGCTCGGGGAGAGTTACACTGTGTTGGCGCCACAACTTTAAATGAATACCGACAATATATTGAAAAAGATGCCGCTTTAGAACGGCGTTTCCAAAAAGTATTGGTGGAAGAACCTAGCGTAGAAGACACCATTGCGATACTACGCGGGCTAAAAGAGCGTTATGAATTGCACCACTCTGTAGAAATTACCGATCCGGCGATTGTGGCGGCGGCAAATTTGTCAAATCGCTATATTTCCGATCGACAATTACCGGATAAGGCTATTGATCTGATCGATGAGGCAGCATCAAGCATCCGTTTGCAAATTGATTCCAAGCCTGAAGCGCTCGATAAATTAGAACGAAAAATTATTCAGCTGAAACTAGAAAGTCAGGCTTTGCAGAAAGAATCAGATAGCGCCAGTCAAAAACGCTTAATGTTGTTAGATGAAGAGCTGACCGATAAAGAACTGCAATTTAAAGAGCTTGATGAAGTATGGAAAGCCGAAAAAGCCGCGTTATCTGGCACTCAACACATTAAGTCTGATTTGGAGCAAGCTCGTTTAGATATGGACGTAGCACGCCGAGCTGGTGATTTGAATCGGATGTCTGAATTGCAATATGGACGAATTCCTGAGTTGGAGCGACAGCTAGATTTGGCGTCTCAGGCGGAAATGCAAGACATGAGTTTACTGCGCAATAAAGTAACCGATGCCGAAATTGCCGATGTGCTCTCGCGTTGGACGGGAATACCAGTAAACCGGATGCTCGAAGGCGAGCGTGAGAAACTGTTGCGCATGGAGCAAGGGTTACATACCCGAGTGATCGGCCAAAGCGAAGCTGTGGTGGCAGTATCAAACGCTATTCGGCGCAGCCGAGCAGGTTTGTCTGACCCAAACCGCCCCATTGGATCGTTTCTATTTTTAGGGCCCACAGGGGTTGGTAAAACTGAGTTATGTAAAGCGCTTGCTGAATTTATGTTTAATACCGAAGACTCAATGGTCCGCATTGACATGTCTGAGTTTATGGAAAAACATTCGGTTGCGCGTTTAGTCGGTGCACCTCCCGGTTATGTGGGTTATGAAGAAGGTGGTTATTTAACCGAGGCGGTGAGGCGACGCCCATACTCGGTGATATTACTAGATGAAGTTGAAAAGGCCCATCCAGATGTATTCAATATCTTACTGCAAGTGCTTGATGATGGGCGGCTAACCGATGGACAAGGGCGTACCGTCGATTTTCGTAATTCAGTCATCATCATGACCTCTAATCTTGGTTCCGATATTATTCAAGAGCGTCATGGCCAAATGACTCATGAGGAAATTAAAGTGGCACTCATGGAGGTTTTATCGCAGCAATTTAGACCTGAATTTATTAACCGTATTGATGAAACCGTCGTGTTTCATCCTTTAGAAGCTGCTCAGATCCGGGAAATCGCGCGAATTCAAGTCCAGCGGCTGGTGCCTCGTTTGGAAGAGCAGGGCTATAAGTTTGAGTTTAGTGATGCGGTGTTGGATAATCTTTGTCAAGCTGGCTTTGATCCGGTTTATGGTGCTCGCCCGCTAAAACGAGCGATTCAACAACGCTTAGAGAACCCGTTAGCCCAAGCGCTTCTCGCAGGTCAGCTTGAACCGGGGAAAACCATTGTGATTGAGTTTGTCGATGGACAACTTCGTTTTGGCTAACCGAAGTTCGCAATCAGCAAGCATCTAACTTTTTGGGTGAAGTGCTTGCTTTAATTGCTGCTTCTCTTTTTGTTTAAGTGTGAAATAGTTTTGAGTTTGTTTGGCATCGAGTAACTTTTGAATCTCGATGTCTTTTTGTTTTACTAAGTTTCGCATGGCTTTCCACATTTGTTTACGGTCACCGTCGAAACTAAAAAGTTCTTCCATTAAACGGTCATAAAGTTGTTCTAAGTGAGCAAACTGTTCAACCTGTTCATTATCCAATTGTAATTGCTCGGTCAATCTACCTATATTCATTGCGATACTACCAAGTTTATGCGCTCGCGATATTTAACGAAACGTAATACAGCGGTCAGAGTGTATTAGTCTTAATATATAGCTCATCGCTGCTTATTTGTCAGTGCAACGCTATTAACAACTAGGGTGATATGCTATTTTTAGCCCACGTTTTTTAGGCAGTTTTATAGAGTAACTAAATGACAGAGCATAAAGTGGGAGAGGGAGCGAGACAAAAAGGTATCTTTTTACTCCCGAATTTATTTACTACCGCGGGTCTTTTTTCTGGATTTTATGCGGTTGTTGCGTCCATGAATGGTCAATTTGAAGCCGCTGCGATTGCTATTTTTGTGGCGATGATCTTTGACGGTGTTGATGGTCGTGTCGCTCGGTTAACCAATACCGAAAGTGCTTTTGGTGCCGAATATGATTCCATGGCGGATATGGTGTCTTTTGGTATCGCACCTGCGTTGGTTGCCTACAATTGGGCATTACATGACTTAGGTAAAATTGGCTGGTTAGCTGCATTCGTTTACACCGTTGGTGCAGCTTTACGTTTGGCGCGCTTTAATACTCAGGTTGGAATTGCCGATAAACGGTTTTTTCAAGGTTTAGCTAGTCCCGCTGCTGCGGCGGTTGTAGCCGGAATGGTGTGGTTTGCCCAAGATATAGATCTCTCCAGAAATAGTGCCGATATTGTGGCTTGTGTTGTGACGGTTATCAGCGGTTTGTTGATGGTCACTAATTTTAAATATCATAGTTTTAAGGGGATTGACCTTAAGGGGCGTGTGCCATTTTTTGCTGTGTTACTGGTGGTATTAGTATTTATTATTGTCGCGGTTAAACCTGCACTCGTATTGTTTACCTTGTTTGCGGCTTATGCCATTTCGGGCCCGATTTACACGATTCGTACAGTGAATAAGCTTAAGATTGAACATGTCGTCGGTGATGAGGAAGATCTTGACTCTAATCATAGCCACACAGAATCAGATTTGAACTCCGTTGAAAAAACATCTACTGAGACTAAAGATGTAAAGTGAGTAATCGTAAGGTATATTCATCAAAAGGCGCTTAATTAAGCGCCTTTTTGTGTGTTTGTTGTACGTTTTTAGATGTATCTACGGAAAAGTCGATAAAGTTTGAAATAATGGTTGCTTTCCTACATTGCTTCCCTATAATGCGACTCCACTGACACGGCGGGCAGCACGCAATAGCGCAGCAGCAAGCGGTCAGGGTTGGTAAGGCCTGAGGCTTTATCAGCGGCGGTTAAACGCTTCAAACTTTCCTTAGAAAAGTTCTTCGGAAAAGATTGAAAAAAGCGGTTGACAGTCACCGAGGATGGCGTAGAATGCGCACCTCGCTTCGCAAGAAGCAACGCTCTTTAACAATTTATCAAGCAATCTGTGTGAGCACTCACAGAGCACTAAGCGAAAAAAATTAGCTTAAGTGGACTGGAGTGACACA